>CAIWRR010000046.1 GCA_903915125.1 Candidatus Firestoneibacteriota bacterium
AGGTTAACATAACCTCCTAAGTGTTGCACTTCCTTATTGAACTCGTGACGTTATAAACCTTATTAACTTTATAAACTTTTGCCTTACGTTATAAACGTTACAAACGTTATTCTGCTATGCCGGACGGAGTACGGCATGACAAATATCTTACCCTACAGAACAAGACGCACGAAGTGCGGCTTTTTTTGCTATGCAGGACGAAGTCCTGCATGAACCATATCTTACCTCTCAAAACTAGACGCACGAAGTGCGGCTTACAAACTTTTGCCTTTCGTTATAAACGTTACAAACGTTATGAACGTTATAAACCTTTGAATCTATTTTATAATTACACTTAGTTCTTTAGTATTACTCTTCTCCGTCACCTTCCCCAAAATATTCTCCCGGAGCACAAAACCCTCAAAACGGCTGTCAATGCTTATGTCGCGGTTATCGCCCAGCAGGAAGTACGTACCCGGGGGAATATTCGCGGGCCCATAATTATCCCTGTCGCCGGAAGCGCTCTTCTTGCCTGCTTTTTCCGGAATTATCCGTGTTTCTTTAAATATAACATAGGGTTCATCCAGTTTTACCCCGTTAACAATAACTTTCTTATCCAAAATCTCAATATTATCACCCGGCATTCCGATTACTCTCAATATAACCGGACCCGTCTTCTCTCCTGACTGCTTTGAAACGACCACATCTCCCCGGCAGATTTCCTTGCCTTTCTTCAGTTTAAGGCCAAGCTCGGGAACGCTTATGCCGTAATACGCGCGGTCAACCGAGACAAAATCATTCGGATTGATGGCGGGAGACATATACTCCCCGCTCTCCATACCGCTCGTAAAGATATATTTTTCGAAATAATTCCGCCAAGGAAGCACGTGCAGGAGCAGGAGTCCTCCAAGAATCAGCCCGGTGAACCAGCCGCTGAATTTAGGATATTTTATTGCCTCACCGTTCCTCTTCAGCGAGTCCTCAAAGGCATGTACCGCCGCCAACACTTGAATAAGAGGAGGGATGAATGGGCCGAGAAAATAAACATCGGAAAAATATGAAGACGCCGAGGAAGCCATGATAAAAAGTATCGCGGCAATTATGGAGCCGTTGTAGGCCTGGCCAATCCCGGGTAGAATAAAAGAAGCAAACGCCGAAACATTCGGGTTCCTTCTGCCGGCAAAAGCTTTGGCTTTGGACGGGTCGAGCGCCTTTCTTGTAGAATAGAAAGCGTCAAGGATGGAATAGAACCAGAACCCGAATACGACAAATATCGCAGAGTAAAAGGTAACGAAGTTTATTCCTTCTTGCGAGAACTTGAGGACAAGCAAAGCCGCGATACAGGCGTTCGCGCCCAGCAGGATGAATCCCTTTATGATACGGCCTGAATATATCTGCCCCATACCGGTCAGTATGAAGGACAGGAAAGCAGCCCTCCATGGGTCAAGTTGGTTTTCTAAAGGCCTCGCTTTTTTTTCAATCTGCAAATTCGGCATGTGAATCCTCCGCGTCCCACCTGAATATCTTTACAAAGTCCGGTAGCTTCATAAAATTGGTAACCGGCCTTCTTCTCATCTTGAATTTGTCGGTATCAGAAAAGTTCTTGTCCCAGAGCACTGTGACCGCGTTCCTGTAGCCGGCCTTCTTCAACAGGCGTATCACATCATCATTAAAACTGCCGTAAGGATACGCGAAAAATTCTACTTTCTTGCCTATATGCGACTCTATCTCCTCTTTCGATACCTCTAATTCACGCGAAACCCGTTTTTCGTAATCTTCACGGCTCTCGTCCTTCTGCTTCCTTGAAAGATGCGGATGGTTGATGGTGTGCGAACCGATAGTGATACCGGCGTCGGACATCTCTTTTATTTGGGTCCAAGTCAGCGCGCCTTTCGCCTTGAGATTGCCGGTCTGAATATAGATGATAGCCGGAATAGAATGCTTTTTCAGGACAGGGAACGCGTACTTGTAAATACAGCCCGCCCAACCGTCAAGCGAGACTATAACACCGTTCTGTTTAAAAGGTTCGTTCCTGTCCATCTTATCGGCGAGCTCTTCCATGCTCGGAGTGGCGTAGCTTTCCTTAAGAAATATCATCTGCTCCTCAAACTTGTCCGGCGTAACAGCGAGATAAATCGCGCGAGTTGACTTTTTCTTGTCGTCCAGGCTCAAGTATTCTTTATTTTTTATCTCGGCTTCCGGTTCAACTTCGTGGTAATTAAGTATCTTTACCCAGCCGCAGCGCTGCGGAGCAGTCGCTGACGGGCAGGCGAGCGGAATTAGCAGGAACAATGCGAGAAGGTATTTCATCTTTTATCCTTTTAGAACTTATCTGTATGGATTATCTCTTCCATTTTCTTTCTGTTCTTGAATGCGGCTTTGTCCGCCGGGTAGCCGAGCGGCGTCATCACGACCGGCTTAATATGTTCAGGGAGCTTGAAAATATCCTTTATTTTCAACGCATCAAAAGCGCCTACCCAGCAGGTTCCAAGCCCTTCCCCCGTGGCGGCGAGAATAAGATGGTCCATCGCAATAGTAAGGTCTATCTCGGCAAAATCAGCGCCGTCCTTCCTCTTCCAGGAAGCCTTCGTATCAACACAGCCGACAACTATCAGCGGAGCGGTCCAGAACCAGTCCCTTGGATAGGCATCCTTTAACTTCTCTTTTACGACAGGGTTTTTGACGATTATAAAATGCCAGGGTTGAAAATTTACCGCGGAAGGCGCAAGGCGGGCTGCATCCAGAACCCTTTTTAAAACTTCTTCCGGGACCGCCCTGCTCAGATCGTACTTCCTGACACTTCTGCGTTCGGAGATTATCTCGTAAAGTTCCATAAAACCTCCGTTAATTCAAGAAAATTCATTCAGCGACATTATACTATATAGTGAAGGCAAATTAAATAGTCCGGTTTGACTGGACCACTTTTAGGCGGAAATAAGGTGTAAGAAGTGGTAAAAGGAAGAAGCCTAAAAGGAGGCCGGATGAGGAAGAAATTTGAAGCAACACTGAAGGCAAAAGTAGCAATAGAGGCATTG
>CAIWRR010000047.1 GCA_903915125.1 Candidatus Firestoneibacteriota bacterium
AATCGGTTCCTCCTGGGACACCACCTACAGGAACGTTCCTGAACGGCTTACACATGCGAAGACATTGAATGTGCCGGAAAAAGCGCTTGGGATTTTTTATGTTTGCTTTTCCGTGCCGGAATCCGCGGCGCCGGGCGAGTACGCGGGAACATTTACAATTAACGGGGAGAAAGGCGCGCTTGCTTCCGTACCCGTCAAATTAACGGTCTACCCTTTCAAACTGGAAGGCCCTGACCGCGCCACGCACGGGCTTTTCTATTATATTGACGCGGGTGAAGCCTCGCCCTTTGAATTGATGGATATGAGAAATCACGGAATAGACACTCTTGTCGCGGGTTTCTTGCCAAGGCTGTCAAACGTCAGTCTCGCAGGTTCGGACGACGGGTCCGTGAAGGACTTTCTTGGATTAGCGAAAAAAGCAGGGTTTAAGTCCCCGCTTGTATGCAACACCGGAAATCTCGGGGTCGGGTACAAAGACTACAACGGCGTAATACAGAAAGTTCTCGGTCTTGCCTCTGCGGCCGGGTTTAAGGACACTGCTTTCTTTCCTGTGGATGAGCCGCATACACAACCAAAGCAAGATAAGGCGTTCAAGCTTTGCACGACGACAAAAGCGGTAAGCGGAGCGAGAACTTTTATCACGCTTAACCCTAGCGCCGAAAAAGTTTTGGAGCCGGTCCTGGACGATTATTGCTATAACATTATATATCTGAATGATGATGTCATAAACAGCACGGTAAACAGCAAGCACGAACTGATGTTTTACACCTCAAGCATAGGGACGGACCCGTCGGTTAACAGATTCACTGCAGGATATTATTTCGCAAAATCAAAAGCCCGGGCGGTATTCTATTTTGCTTATATGCTTTTTGAAGGAGACCCTTACCTGGACTGGGACGGAGGAAACAGGGATTGGAACATGGTGTTTCCTTCCATGGATTCTCCGTTCCATGATCCGACTGTGGAATGGGAATCACTGCGGGAAGGGATTGATGACTACCGGTATATTTACACGCTGCAGCAGAGCATTAAAAAAGCCGACAAAGCCGGAAAGAAAACCGAAGCCGGAGCCGCGGACAGGGTACTGGCTGATATAATGAAGAAAGTTAATTCAAACGGAAAAAAGGCAACCGGGCCGGAAGGCGTGATAGAAGGGGATTTGAGGCTGAAAGATACAAAGCTTGATCCGGCGCTTCTGAAAAGGTCCGCTTCTCAGGTTGCGGACGCCTGGCCGGATGAAGCGAGAAGAAAGATAGCGGAACAGATAATATTGATAAATGCGGGTTTGCAGAAAGGGCAGGGGAAATAGAAGGGAGTGGTATTTCTGAGGAGTCTCGATGCACCTTTTCGCATTGACCCCTGAACCGCTCATTCAATTCGGGTTCAGGGCTAAAGTTGTCAATGCACTCCAAACAGTTAAGCAAAATTATTGATAGCCAATGTGCATCGACAGAATGTTAGGCTGAGGGGCGAGATCTCGCCAATAATTTGCGCAGCAAATTATTGGCGGAGAAGGAGGGATTCGAACCCTCGGAACCCGTGAAGGTTCACACGCTTTCCAGGCGTGCGCCATAAACCAACTAGGCGACTTCTCCAAAAGAACCGGTTAAAAGGCTGATTTAGCATTTTACACATTCTCAGGCGAAATCACCAGCGAAAAATAGGGATTGCAGGGAGGCGCATGAACAGCAGGGAGAGATTTGTGAATGTTTTGACAGGCAAAGGAGCCGACAGGGTCCCTTTCTTTAAAATGTTTGGAGGCGCAAATAAGTGTCTTGCCTCCTGGGAAGCGGAATCGCCGGGCATCTCAAAGAACATAGACAAAGTCCTGCAGTTTGAGGGTTATGGCAGGGGCTGGGCTGAAGCTCCGGTCAACATGCGCCTTTCAAGGCTCCCTCCCCCGAGTATTCTTTCGGATGAAGAAACAAAATATACCAGAAGGAACGGCGACGGGTCGGTTGAAGTGATAGGAAAAGGAAATGACAAGTTTGAACATACACTTGAATATCCCGTAAAGAGCCGCAAGGACTGGGAAAAGATCAAGAAT
>CAIWRR010000048.1 GCA_903915125.1 Candidatus Firestoneibacteriota bacterium
ACAACACAATCAGGCCTCACAGCTCTCTCGGGGGCAAACCTCCGGCACCGGAAGCAGTACTTGTAACATCGTGGTTGGGGAGGGCAAGCGCTTGTTTAAATCTCAACTGAAAAGTGGTATATATTCTGGGGGCAGGTCATTGTGCCTGAGTTCCCAACCGAGGAATCAACTGTCGAGGATGTCCAGGACGCGTTCAAAGGCAGGGCAGCCAGGGTAATAAATAGCGGAATTATAAGGGCTTTTTTGAATTTGCCTGAACTGAACAAAGCAAAAAGTGGTGATTTCATATATACTCCGATTACTGGTATTTATCAGGCTTTGGCAACATTAGTCTTTTATTAAAATATTATAACACAGCGGCGAGTATTTGACCATAAAGTTCTTGTTAAGATTTAGTGGTTTTTCTCACTCGAGCATGCAATCAGCGTAATCGCATCCACAAAAAGCAAAAGACTGCGGTCTGAAGGACGCAGTCTTTTACCAGGGGAAAACGAGACAGAGACAGCAATGTATTTGCGCGTATCCTTTTATTGCCTTACGGCCGCTATCCTCTTTTTAGTTAAAATTGTTCTATTGTCAATATTCATTTTATCGCAAGACATTTAAATTCCGGAAGAAACAAAGGCAGGTTCTGTTCCTATTGTTCAACATTGAATTGGTTTACGGCTCTTACGACGTAAATATGCTTTCCATCGGGCCCTTCCGGAGAAGCGTCCAGGAAAGAGGTCGCGTTGCCCTTAAGGTTATTCACAAGAAGTTTTGAGTCGCGGTAAATATTGTACTTGTATATCCCTTCGGCATGCCACGGCATATCTTTGCTCCAGTCAAGCAGGATATTATCCGCGCCGGAAACAGGATCTTTGACAACGGTTATCTCAAGCTCCGGGCTTCCCGGATGAGTTGCCGGGCAAGGAGGCAGAGAATTTGCAGAATCCACGCCTGATAACCCGTATCCTCTCAGAAAATAGTACTTTTGAGACCCGTCCTGGAGCCCTTTATGAATCAATTTGGATTGGTTCTGAAAACCAAAAGTTTTGGTCCGGGTCTCGGTGTCTTCATTCTTCAAAAAATACTGAAATGAAATAGTCCCATCCCTTTGAGATTGCGGCGTCAGAACAAAGACAACGTCCTTCATTTTAACCCTGGTTTCACAGCCGTCTTCTGAATTTACAAACAAGGAATAATAATTCGGAGAGCTAAATCCGCAGTTTTTGGCAAGAAACGAGGCTATATCCGTAAACGTCCTTACACATTCATAAGCAGATGTCCCGCTTTTTTCCCGTGAAAGGAAATCACTGACAGTTTCATTATCAGGACAAATGCCGCTCCCTGCCGGCATCTCAAAAAACAAAGTACTGACGTTTATATCACTTGAATTGGACATCGGGTTATCAAGTTCCTTCATAAGCTGATAGAAACCTTCAAAAACATCTTCTATGTCTGTGATAATGAGTTCGTTAGTCAATGGATTGGTTTCTGCTTTTCCCTCTTTTGTCAGCACCCCTTTTACCTGCCGTATAACCTCTCCGGGGCGGCAATAACGACAAATATAGCGCCGTGTAATAAATCCCGGCTTATCTTCAGCACCTAAAACAAATGTTTTTGATAAAGTGATTGATACCGGTTTCGACAATGACTGTTCCATGCCGGAAGGGTTCACGGCTGTAACGGCGTAATAATAATCTTTACCCGGTGTTTTTGGCGCCAAGTCAAGAAACGATGTATAATCACCGGAAAGATCAGCCATGATAAGTTTATCTTTCTCCTTTGCGACTATTGGTTTCTCGTCCCTATAGATGAAGTATTTCTGTATACCATGGCCCCCAAAAGGAAGATCTGCACTCCAGTCAATCAGAACATCATTATTGTTTTTTTGTGCCAGCCTAAGAACGCTTATCCAGGGAGTTTCCTTGCACCTTGGCGGAGCATTATCGATAACAGTTAAAGCTGTTATTAAGATAGTTTCTTTTACTCCGCCCTCCGGGATTGCTTCCACGGCACCGGCGCACCAATGAACACCGCCGTTATCGGCCGTTATCTTTCCTTCAAAATCAAAATCTTTCCATCTATATGAGATGCCCGCCCCTATTTGTCCGTTGCGATAACTCTGCGGTTTGACATCAATGCCTTCTTCTTTAATGCTGGCTCCATCTTCCGAAACGAAATCCCTTCGATCCAGGACGGTGATATGAGAGGCGCGGCTTTTGCTCAGACTGCTTATGGTTTCAACCAAGCCGGGATTCACAAGGTATTGGCCGGAATAATATGAATTCTTGATTCTATAAAAAGAAGAGTATTCAAGGTCATCATCCCTGCGGTTTATCTCCAGAAGCATCAATGAGGCCTTTATCTTCACAGGATGCACTTCCGGATTATCCAGCTCCTTAAGCAGGTTTTCAACCGCATTAAAATATCCCGGTTCATCCTTGACACAGATGGAATTGTTCTCTTTGTCGGCCTCGATCCTGCCTTGTGGACCCAGAACAGCCTTGATTTTTTCCACTGATTTGTCTTCGCATGAAATATATGTAAGCGGATAATTCTTCACGAGAAGAGCTTGCGCGGCGCAAAACACAGGGGCAAGAAGAAGGATGATAATAATTTTCTTCACTTTATAGCCTCCGGGGTTTTCCTGATCCGCACCGAAGAATTTTTTGACATTACCTGCTCATCCCCGGACGGGTTAACGGCAGTCACAGCGTAAAAATATTCTTTCCCGGGTTCTTTCGGAGATTCGTCCCAAAACCAAACAGCTTCCGGTGACAGGTCATTTACAATCAGTTTATTTTTGTCCTTGAAAAGAATGGGCTTGCTATCCCTGTAAATCATATATCTGGCTATGCCGTTAGCTCCGAAAGGCCGATCGCCGCCCCAGGATACCAAAACATTTTTGGCCGGGGAATACTCCGGAACCTCGGCTTTCAATTCCTGTATACCGGCCGACTGCCTGCATCTCGGAGGCGCCATATCTTCAACATGCGGCGAAAGAAGCAGAATGAACCTTGAAGACCTGCCGTCCTTTAAGACCGTGAGAGTTCCGCCTTCCCATATGCCGCCGTTATTGACCAGAGCATCCTTGTGAAATATAATATTCTTCCACTTGAAATCCAACTGAATCTGAATAGCCGGGTTATCTGCGTTATAGGATATTTCCGGAACAACAGAGACTTCAGCCGGGCCCGTACTGAATGTGAAACAAGCGCCGGCTTCAACCTCGGTATCGGAACTAAACAGCAGTTTCAGTTCCTTGTACTCCGAAAGCAGAGCAGAGGTAACACCAAAAATATCACGGCTTGAGATATATTTTTCCCCGAAATAATCCCCCCGAAATATTCCGGTGATTGGATAAGTCAGGCTTCCTTTATTGACGGGTGTTGTGAAAAGCCGAATAGACGTAATGATCTTCTTTGCGTTCCTTTGCGGATTATCAACTTCCATAAGCCTTTTCTCAATTGCCTGCAAAACCTCCGGAGTGTCTGAAACAACGAGCGCATTCCGGTTTGTATCAATTTTTAGACGCCCTGCCGGCGTCATTAGAGGCCTGATTTCCCGGTTGAAAGTAAATGTTTCCGCAGTATTAATGTTTGTAAGAATGAAGGTCCTTTCCGTGACCCGCGATTCCGCCCCAAGGAGCAACGGCACCAGCAGAAAGGCTGAAAGAAGGATTGCTCTCATACTATATTAGTAACAAATGCAGGGAGCAAGTTCAATTCACAAAAAATAAGAGGGCCGACACCTTGCGGCATCGGCCCTCATTTAATCTAGTGACGTCCTACTCTCCCACCCAGTTGCCCGTGCAGTACCATCGGCCCTAGAGGTCTTAACTACCGTGTTCGGAATGGGAACGGGTGTTTCCCCTCTGGTATGATCACTAGAATTTTTAATTTTCCAGTATCTTTGTTTTACATAACAATAGCGGAGCGAAAAACTTAAATAACAAAGCCAATTTATATGGTCAAGCCGAACGACAGATGAGTAGTGGTTAGCTAAAGCCATTACTGGCTGTACACCTCCACCCTATCAACCTCGTAGTCTACAAGGTGTCTTCAGGGAAAACTAGTCTTGGGGTAAGTTTCACGCTTAGATGCTGTCAGCGT
>CAIWRR010000049.1 GCA_903915125.1 Candidatus Firestoneibacteriota bacterium
GGGTTTCTTTTATAAAAGTTTGTAAGGTAAAAGCAAAGTTCATAAGGTTTATAAGGTATATAAAGTCTGTTAAGCAGGGTTCGTATTTACCTTATAAACCTTACAAACCTTATGAACATTACAAACTTTTAGAGGACAGGACGGTCTATGCCAAAGAAAACAGTACTATCAACAATTCCCGAAGCAGTCGCTGACATCCGGAACGGGAAGTTCGTCGTTGTAATAGATGACGAGGACCGCGAAAACGAGGGAGACCTTGTACTTGCTGCAGAAAAAATAACGCCGGATAAAGTGAATTTCATGGCCAAGTACGGCAGGGGACTCATCTGCGTTCCGCTCGAAGGGAAAAGACTCGATGAGCTCGAAATCCCGGATATGGTCTGCGATAACACCTCAGTTCACCAGACAGCTTTCTCGGTTTCCGTAGACGCGAAACACGGTGCGACAACAGGTATTTCTGCCGCTGACAGGTCAAAGACGATATTGGACCTGGTAAGCAAGAAGACGCACCCGGCAGACCTGGTCAGGCCCGGACATATTTTCCCTTTGCGCGCTGATATCGGCGGCGTTTTGAAGAGAGCCGGACAGACGGAAGCTTCGGTTGATCTTGCAAAAATGGCCGGCTTGTATCCGGCCGGAGTTATCTGCGAAATAATGAAAGAAGACGGCACAATGGCAAGACTTGGCGATTTGGTGCCTTATGCGAAAAAGCACGGGTTAAAGATTATCTCTGTGGCGGAACTTATTGAATACAGGCGCAAGAACGAAAACTTCATCAAGCGGGCTGTGGAGACCGTAATCCCAAACAAATACGGGAACTGGAAAGCGATTGCCTATGAGAATCTTGCCGATCACGATTTCCCGCTTGCCCTTGTTCTCGGGGATATTTCAAAAGAGAAGAGCGTGCTGGTAAGGATGCATTCAGAATGCCTCACAGGCGACATACTGGGCAGCTACCGCTGCGATTGCGGCGATCAGCTTGAAGAGGCAATGCGCGTTATCTCAAAAGAAGGGGCCGGGGCTATTGTTTATATGCGGCAGGAAGGCAGGGGTATCGGGCTGGTGAATAAACTGAAGGCCTATGCCCTGCAGGACGAAGGTTATGACACGGTCGAAGCAAATGTAAAACTCGGGTTTAAACCGGACCTGCGCGACTACGGAATAGGCGCTCAAATACTCTGTGATCTTGGGATAAAGAGGCTGAGACTGCTGACTAATAATCCAAGAAAGATAGTAGGGTTGGAGGGCTATGGTTTGAAAGTCGTCGAAAGAGTTCCCATAGAGATAAAGCCAAATGCGGTGAACGCGAAGTACCTGAGGACGAAGCAGAAAAAGATGGGACACTTTCTGCATATATAAACAAAGCCGTGGATAGAGGGTTAGATGGTTGGAAGGTTGGAGGCTTAAAGGCTTAAAGGCGTGGAACATCTGGATGCTCAGATGCGCGGACGCGCAAAAACTGTCTTATTTAATCTTCGTAATCGCTTTTTACAAATCATTTTAATCACCTTTTAAAGGAGGAATATATGGCAAAAGTATATGAAGGGAAATTGATTGCAAAAGGGTGCAAATTTGGTATAGTAGTAAGCAGATTCAACGAGTTCATAACCGGAAAACTCCTTGATGGCGCAATTGATGCCATAAAGAGGCACGACGGCGACGACAAAGATATAGGCGTGTATTGGGTTCCCGGCGCTTTTGAGATTCCTTATCTCGCAAGCAAGCTCGCGAAGAGCAAAAAGTATGATGCTGTTATTTGCCTTGGCGCTATCATCAAAGGAAGCACAACCCACAACGAGTATATAGCGGCGGAAGTTTCTAAAGGCGTAGCTGCCTCTGCTATGGAAAGCGGCATTCCTGTGGTTTTCGGAGTTCTTACCACTGAGAACCTTGAACAGGCAATAGAACGCGCCGGCACTAAGTCAGGCAACAAGGGCGCGGAAGCCGCAATGTCGGCGATAGAGATGGTAAATCTTTATAAAAGTTTGTAAGGTAAAAGAAAAAAAGTTTGTAAGGTTTGTAAGGTGTATAGTGCTCAGTTTTGGTTTTGACCTTACCTTACAAACTTTGTAAACCTTAAGAACCTTATAAACTTTTAAAAGACGCGATTTTCGTATAAGGAAAAATATGGGCGACCGGCGCAGAGGAAGAGAACTTGCCTTGCAGATCCTCTTCCAGATTGATCTGGGAAAGGAAGAGAAGCCTTTAACTTTAGAGGACTGCAAAAAAGATTTCCTTGAGAATCAGGACGAGAATCCTGAAATTAAGGATTTTGCCTACCAGTTGGCGAAGGGCACGCTGGAAAACCTCGAGAAGATAGATACGCTCATCAAGGATCGGCTGAAAAATTGGGACTTTTCCAGGATAGCCAGCGTTGACAGAAATATCATAAGATCTGCGGTTTATGAACTTGTGTTCTGTGACGAGATACCCGTAGCTGTTACTATAAATGAAGCCATTGAGATAGCCAAGGATTACAGCGGCAAGGAATCGAGCAAGTTTGTTAACGGCATCCTGGATAAGATAAAGAAAGACAAAGATATCATTAAACGGGACAACGGAGGCAAGTAAGTGAGATCCGTAATCAAAAAAGCGGTCATACCGACAGCGGGCCTGGGAACCAGATTCCTGCCCGCGACGAAAGCCCAGCCCAAAGAGATGCTTCCCATTTTTGACAAACCCGCAATCCAATATATCATTGAAGAAGCCGTGGAAGCCGGAATAGAGGATATAGTGCTCGTGACCGGCAGGGGCAAGCAGGCAATAGAAAACCATTTTGATAAGTCTTTTGAGCTTGAGTACTATTTGAAGAAGAGAGGATACAAAAAGCTGCTTGACACGGTGGAGCAGGTGGCGAAGATGGTGGATATATTTTATGTCAGACAGAAGCAGCCCCTGGGCCTCGGCCACGCCATCTATTGCGCCAGATCTGCCATAGGCAGCGAACCTTTCGCGGCATTTCTCGCTGATGATCTCATCTACAGCGAAAAAGCAAGCGGCATTGAACAGTTAAAGAAGGTTTACAACGAATTTCCCGGAGTTATTTTCGGCGTAGTTGAGGTGCCGCGCGACCAGGTTTCCAATTACGGCATAATTAAGGGGAAAAAGCTTTCCGGGAATGTTTATAAAGTGGAAGACCTTGTGGAAAAGCCTTCGCGCAGAGAAGCGCCTTCCAACCTCGGCATAATAGGCAGATATATTCTGACCGCTGATGTCCTGTCCGCGCTCGGCACGGTCAAGAGCGGAAAAAACGGTGAGATACAGCTCACAGATGCTATCAGGGCTGTATGCAGGGATAAACCTGTTTACGCGGTAAAGATGGAAGGCAAAAGATATGACACCGGCGACAAGCTCGGTTACATGAAGGCCTCAATTGAGTACGCCTTAAGAGACAAGGAAGTCGGGCGGAAACTCTCGGAATACCTCAAGCGACTATGAAGAAACTGAACTTCTTCCTGAGCGTTATCATAGGGGGCGTCTTTCTGTATTTTGCTTTTAAAGGCGTCAACCTCTCGGATGTCTGGTACGATTTAAAAAAAGCAAATTACCTATATATCCTTCCGGCTATGGGAGCGCTTGCGGCTTATATCGCGGTGCGCGCCTACAGATGGGGCCTGATTTTCCGTCCCGGCGGCGTACCTTCTTATCGCGGCCGGCTCTCGTCGATTCTTATAGGCATTATGGTGAATAATATCTTCCCCGCGAAACTCGGGGAAGTCGCGAGAGCTTTCATTTTAGGTAAAAGCGACGGCGTTAACGTAAGCCGTACTTTTGGAACCATCGTGCTGGAGAGGGTTTTTGATTTTCTTGCCCTGCTGCTTTTCCTAGTTCTCATAGCGCTGGCTTCACCTGTTGAGAGAGAGATTGTTTTTCACAAATCAGGAATACTGCTTGCCGGTTTTATCGCCACCGGCGCCGGATTTATCGGGATACTCTTTGCCTTGCTCGCGATAAAATTCTGGACCGCTAAGGCCTCTTTTTTTGCGGGAAAGGCCGCCGGAATATTCTCAAAAAAAGCCGAAATCCGCGTTTCCGGTTTTGTCAATTCTTTCGCGGAAGGTCTGCGCCCGCTCAATGATCCGCTAAACGCGGCGAAGATTTTCATCGTTTCTCTCGGGCAGTGGTGCCTCTCCGGGCTAATGACCTATTTGATTATGCTTTCCTTCGGAATTACAATCAGCCCGGTTTCCTCTTTCTTTGTTTTTATAATTGTAACGCTGGGCGTTGTCATACCGCCGTCTCCCGGAGGTGTTGGCACGACGCAGTTTTTCGCAACTTTCGCGCTCACGACGTGGTACGGGATAGATTCGCCCAAGGCTTTGAGTTTCGCGCTGGTAAGCAACATTCTGGTTCTTGCCGTGCTTACTCTGGCAGGATGGTATTTCCTGGTAAAAGAGAGCGTTAAATTCGCCGACATGCTGGGCGGCCGGGCGGACAAGGAGCCCGTATGAAGTGCGTAATCACCGGAGCGGCCGGTTTCATAGGTTCAGCTCTCTCGAAGAAGCTGCTTTCGCGCGGCCACAGAGTCGTTGGCATCGATAATTTTTCACCCTATTACGCAAGAGCGCTCAAGAAAGCAAACCTTGACCGGTTGAAAGGTCTCAAAGGTTTTTCATTCAAGGAAAAAGATATTCTCAGCGCGGGTTTTCCTGAACTATTAAGAGGCGCGGAATATGTTTTCCACCTGGCGGCGCAGGCCGGAGTCAGAAGCAGCTGGGGGGAAGAGTTTAAGATTTATACGGATAACAATATAATGGCCTCCCAGAAACTTCTGGAAGCGGTAAAAAACTGCCGCAGCCTAAAAAAACTGGTTTATGCGTCATCTTCTTCCGTTTACGGCGATGCCGAGGAACTTCCGGCAAGAGAAACAACGCCAACGAACCCGATGTCGCCTTACGGCGTTTCGAAATTAGCCGCTGAAAAACTCTGCCTCCTCTATCAAAAAAATTACGGTGTTCCTGCTGTAGCCGTGAGATTGTTCACGGTTTACGGTCCCGGACAGCGGCCGGATATGGCTTTTAATATTTTCGTCAAGAAAATACTGGGGGGGGAGGCGCTTCCGGTTTTCTCGGGCGGACGTCAGACCAGGGATTTTACCTACATAGACGATATAACCGAAGGAATAATACTTGCCGCCGGAAAAGGAATTCCGGGAGAAGTTTACAACCTCGGCGGAGGCAACCGGATAAGTCTTAACGGCGCTATTAAAATAATAGAGCGCCTGGCCGGCAGAAAAGCTTGTGTCCTGCGAAAAGGTTCCGTGAAAGGGGATATGAAACACACCTGGGCTGACATCTCCAAGGCAAAAAAACAGCTTGGATACTCACCTAAAACGAAGATTGAGGAAGGTTTAAGAAAGGAATACGCTTGGATGCAAAATACGCTCGCTTAACGGGGGTTTAAGACAATGGAAAATGTAACTGAATGGACGGAAGAGAAAGGAACTGCAGGGGCTAATATTGATGATTTAAAGTTCATAAAATCAGTGGATGTTTCTGACATGCTCGGCCTGGTGCTTGCTATGCCGGAACATATTCTTGCGGGAATAGCCGCAGGAAAGAAAGCTAAACTGCCTGAAGCCTCAAAAATAAAAAATATCCTGATTACAGGGCTCGGAGGTTCGGCGATAGGGGGGGATGTTCTTCGTTGTTTCCTCTCAAAGCGCTGCAGCGTTCCGATAGCAGTGAACAGGAATTATCATATACCGGCTTACGTGGGCGAAAATACGCTCGTCGTTGCCATCAGTTATTCGGGAGGCACTGAAGAAACACTCTCTGCATGCAAAGAGGCCCTGGAGAAAAAAGCCTCGGTAATAACGATTACTTCCGGCGGAAAGATAAAAGAAGTTGTAACCAAGGCCGGCGGAATTGTGGTTGAAGTGCCCGGCGGGTTCTCTCCGCGCGCGGCGCTCGGGCATCTGTTTTTCCCGCTTGCGCTGATAGTGTCGCGCCTTGGTCTGGCGGAAATCCCGGATACAGAACTGGAAGAGACGGTTAAAGTTCTTGTCAAAATGAGAGAGAATTTCAAACCGGAAGTCGCGACGGCAGGCAACCTTGCAAAGCAGCTCGCGAACAAACTCTTTGCTAAAGCCGTTATAGTTTACGGCTCGGCAGACTTTACTGAAGTGGTGGCAAACCGCTGGAAGTGCCAGCTGGCCGAGAATGCAAAAGTTTTTGCAATGCACAGCGTGATACCTGAAATGAACCACAATGAGATAGTCGGCTGGGATCTGTTAAGGAAAGTGCTCAGAAAATTCGCGGTCGTATTTATCAGGGACAAGCAGGACGACCCCAAGATTCAAAAGCGCGCGGACATTACGAAAGCGATGCTCGGAAAACGCGCCAACTGGGCCGGAGAGGTGCATTCCATAGGCGAGTCGCCGCTTGCCCGCCTCTTCTCTCTGATTTATCTTGGAGATTTCACAAGCGTGTATCTCAGCTTGCTCTACGGCATAGACCCGACTCCCATACAGGCGATAAACCACTTTAAGGAAGAGCTCGCGAAATAAATGAGAACTTACAGAGTGCTCGGTATAAGGATCGACAGCCTTTCCTTCTACGATACGCTTGTTGAGGCGGAGCGCCTGATAAGGCGGGGAGTTCCGTCTTATATAGTTTCGCTGTCAGCGTTGACCGTATTGAGGGCGAGGACAGACCATGAATTCGCCCGCATCATAAGGAACGCTGCTATTGTTAATTGCGACGGAACAGGCGTGAAATTCGCGGTGCAGCTGCTTCACGGAAAGACTGTTCGGAGGGTTAGCGGCGTGGATCTGCTCCCGCATCTTTGCGGGCTTTGCGCCGAAAGGGGTTTTGGAGTCTATTTCCTGGGTTCCAGCAAGGAATCCGTCTCCGGAACCGTAAAGGCGATGAAGACCAGGTTCCCTGGCCTTAAGGTTTCCGGCTTTTGCGATGGATATTTTGACGAAAAAAATGTAAAATATGTCGTTTCAGGAATTAAGAAGGCGGCTCCTCAGATGCTCTTTGTGGGCCTCGGCCAGCCGGCTCAAGAGAAATGGATCGACAGCCACATGACTGAGCTTGGTGTCCCTCTGTTGATTGGAGTAGGCGGCAGTTTTGACGTGCTGTCCGGGCGTCTAAGACGGGCGCCCTATCTGTTCCAGAAGACCGGACTTGAATGGGCTTACAGACTTTTCATGGAGCCGTGGAGGATTAAGCGCGTCCTCAGGCTGTTTAATTTTATTTGGCTGGTATTAAGAGAAAAATATTCCATAAGGAGGAATAATAAATGAGCCAGAAATATATCTTCACTTCCGAATCGGTTACGGAAGGACATCCCGACAAAGTAGCTGACCAGGTTTCTGATGCGGTGCTTGACGCAAACCTCGCGCTGGACGGAACGGCCAGGGTTGCCTGCGAAACACTTGTTACCACTGACACCGTGGTGATCGCCGGAGAGATAACCAACAAAAGTAAAGAGGCAATTAACTACGAAAGCATAGTAAGACAGGTAATTCGTAACATCGGTTATGTGGGCGGCGATATGGGCTTTGACGCCGAGACTTTCAGGTTTTACAACCTGCTCCACAAACAGTCTCCTGATATTGCCATGGGCGTAGATACAGGCGGCGCGGGCGACCAGGGTATCATGTTTGGTTACGCGAGCAATGAAACGGCGGAGTTAATGCCGCTTCCCATCTCGCTGGCGCAGAAGCTGGCCATCAGACTCTCCGAAGTAAGGAAGAAGAACATAATAAAAGGTTTAAGGCCTGACGGCAAGACTCAGGTTTCGGTAGAATACGAAAATTCAAGGCCGGTTGCAGTGGACGCGGTTGTAGTCGCGGCGCAGCACGCGCCGGAAGTCAGCCAGGCAAAACTCCGCAAAGAGATAACCGAGAAAGTAATCAAGCCGGTCCTCGGTCCGGTATTTTTTAAGTCGCTTTCCTCAAAGAGCATTTACATCAATCAGACCGGAAGATTTGAAATCGGCGGTCCTCACGGCGATACAGGACTTACCGGCAGGAAGATTATAGTTGATTCTTACGGCGGCCGCGGCAGGCATGGCGGAGGCGCTTTCTCAGGCAAAGATCCCACAAAGGTAGACAGGTCAGCTACATATATGGCGAGATACGTGGCAAAAAATATAGTAGCCGCAGGCCTTGCCGCAGAGTGCGAAGTCCAGCTGTCCTACGTTATTGGCAGGGCAGAACCGGTTTCAGTGCTCGTTAATACCTTCGGTTCGGCAAAGATAAGCGAGGTCAAGATAGGCGAGATTATAACCAAAAACTTTGACCTCACGCCGAAAGCGATAATCAATTTCCTGAAACTCCGCAAGCCTATATTCTCAAAGACCGCTGCGTATGGCCATTTTGGACGGAAATACGAGAAAAAAGGCGGGCTTGAGTACTTTACCTGGGAAAAGACGGATATGGCGGCAAAACTTAAGAAACAGGCGGGAATATGATAAAACACGACGTTAAAGATCCGGGGCTTGCCGCGACCGGCAAGCTAAGGATTGAATGGGCGGACAGGCAGATGCCTGTTTTGAATCTCATCAAGGCGAGATTTAAACGCGAGAAGCCTCTAAAAGGAATTACGGTTGCGGCATGCCTGCATGTGACAACAGAAACAGCGAACCTTGCGCGCGCCTTGAAAGAGGGCGGCGCAGATGTCTGGCTGTGCGCATCAAACCCGCTCAGTACGCAGGATGATGTGGCCTCGGCGCTGGTGGAGCATTACGGAATACCGACTTTTGCCATTAAAGGCGAAGATAACAGCACCTACTACAGCCACATAAACGCTGTGCTTGACGCCAAGCCGGCAATGACTATGGATGACGGAGCAGACCTTGTTTCGCTTATTCATTCCAAAAGAAAGGACCTCATAAAGGGAATAGTCGGCGGAACGGAAGAGACCACGACCGGCGTTATCAGGCTGAAGGCGATGGAAAAAGACGGGGTTCTTAAATATCCCATCATCGCGGTGAACGACGCAGACACAAAACATATGTTTGACAACAGGTATGGCACGGGGCAGAGCACGCTTGACGGCATAATCAGGGCAACAAATGTGCTGATTGCCGGGCAGACGGTTGTCGTGCTGGGCTACGGCTGGTGCGGCCGCGGTTTCGCAATGAGAGCGAAAGGCATGGGAGCCAACGTAATCGTAACCGAGATCGATCCGTTAAAGGCGCTGGAAGCGCATATGGACGGGTTTTGGGTTATGGATGCGGTCTCTGCCGCTAAGATAGGTGACATCTTTGTGACGCTTACCGGCGACATCAATGTCCTTGATGAAAAACATTTCAAGCTTATGAAGTCCGGCGCGATAATCTGCAACTCCGGCCACTTTAATGTCGAGATTAATATCCCTGCGCTGAAGAAGTTGTCAAAGTCAGTAAGGGAAGTCAAGTCAGGCGTGGAGGAGTTTTCTCTGAAGAGCGGGAAAAGCATCTATCTGCTCGGTGAGGGAAGGTTGATAAACCTTGCCGCGGCGGAAGGTCATCCGGCGTCCGTGATGGATATGAGTTTTGCGAACCAGGCTTTAAGCGCAGAATATATGAAGAAGAACAGCACGAAACTTCTGAAGAAAGTATACTCCGTTCCGGCGGACATTGACGAGAACATTGCCGCGCTGAAACTTAAATCCCTGGGGGTAACTATTGATAAGCTGACGCCCAGGCAGAAAGAGTATTTGGCGTCGTGGCAGGAAGGAACTTAAAAGCAGAGGGCCGGAGGCGCAGATGTGCAGAGGGGCGGAAGCAGGTTGTCCCTATGTTGAATACAGCGTCTGAGTATCCGAACTTCTGCGCATCCGCGCATAAGGTGTTAAAAATGCGATGTTTGCAAAGTCCAATTTTGTTAAGTGGCATTAGTCTTAGACCTGTAGAATCAAGGCGAAGCAGGGGTGAGAGCAATGGGTTGTTGCCGCAAGCAAATGAAAAAAAATAATAAAGGGCTTACCCTGATAGAACTCTTGATAGTATTAGCGATTATCACTATCCTTGGGTTTTTCGCTGTCCCGAGGTTTGTTAGGACAATTAAGAGCGAAGTTCAGATATTTAAGAAAGAAATTGAAGCCAAAAGTGAAGAGGAGACCAGACAAAACCTTCAAATGATCCGTTCCGCTATCTCGTTATACTACGCTGACCATGAAGGTACATGGCCCGGCGACTTAACTACAGAGTTCGGAAGCTATTTGCCGGTTATACCTCTTGCAAAAGCAAGTCCGCTCGCTAACGTTAACACGGTTACCATTACCGGCGAAATTCCGTCCAAGGCAGGCAAGGGTTGGGCGTATATTGCGGATGTGAACAGCACCTCGCATGGGCGGGTCTTTGCCAATTCAATTGCAAAAGACACGAAAGGAAATTCCTTCACCACATATTAAGTTTGACGGGCCGCTGTATTTTCCGCGGCGGCCTTTAGGAATCATAAAATGGGCCTCTGTTGAAAGACAGAGGCCTTTTCTTTTGGAAGGTTGGAGGGTTGGAAGATTAGAGGGTTAGAAGGTTGGATGGTCAGACGCTCAGACGCTGTATTGAAAATAGGGCTACCTACTTCCAACCCTCCAATCATCTAATCATCTAACCTTCCGCCCTTCTGACCCTCTGCTCTGACCCTCTGTTCTGTTGACTTCCACAGCCCTGTTTGCTATAATTTTTAGAAGATTCTAACGAGTCGGCATAACGGCGCGATCCATTTCTGCCGGCAGCCCTTTGCTTGCTCTATTTACACGGCAGGCAGTTTCAATAACATTTTTTCGGCGCAAAACGGCTCATCCGGGCCTCAAAAGAAGGTGTAAACTTGAAAAGAATAATGGTCATAATTCTGCTTGTCGCTTTCATTTCTTCCGCGGCGCTCTGTGACACTTTCACGGATATCTTCAATAACACAAATTATCTCGATGTCGCCAGCAGCACGATAACTTCCACCACCACTTCAACGACCTCAGGCATAGACACTTCAAACGGGAAAATATCAATGCCTTTTCAAAAGTTCACAAATATTGTTGATACTAATACCGCGGCTTATTTACAGAACTCAGGCGCTTCAACTTACGCGAGCGTTAACGCCATAACCTACGGTGCTCAACCTTTAGGTTCAGCTGCCGGATACTGGCTCATCGGCTGCACGCCGGCCACGACTGTAGGTTCAAACACGGGAAAATTGCTTTCTTACGATGGGACTAGTTTCACCCAGCTGCAGGCCGACATCCCGCCGCTGAACGCTCAGTCTGTAGCGCAGATAATTTACGCCAATAAATATTTTTGGCTGCTGGATAGCAACAGCTGCTTCAGATACGCGAACCACAAGCGCGATGATTACACGAGCTCTGCAACAAATTTTACAGCCAGCGCGCCTGTCAACAGCTTGTTCAGCGCGGGAGCTTTCAGCGGCAGTAATTTGTTTTTCGGCTCCAGCAACGGCGCTATGTGTGTTTTAGACACTGATACAACGCCATGGACAGACCTGAGCGCGACGTTTGTTACCGGAACGCCTTTTTGGCCGTGCTTCACGGAGCCGATACGCTCGGTTGCTTCAAACGGTTCATACTTCCTTGTCGGCGGGGGATATAATAATTCCGGAGCGACGTCTCCTGGGCGTCTGTGGAAGTACAACCCTTCTGCCTCGGGCCCGGCGGCCTGGACAAATCTCTGCACAAATAATAATTTATCTACCGACCTAAATTTTAACATAAATATAGTTTATGAAATCGGCTGGAACGGTTCGGCTTTCCTGATAGGCGGAAACAACGGACAGCTTGCAATTACTGACGGCACTAATTTTACGAATTTATCGACAAAATTTATATCTCCTGCCGGCGGCAATTTTGGTGGCACGAACACGGTGAACGCAATTATTTGGGACGGATATAACTGGATAATAGGCGGTACGGGCGGCAAGCTGGTTAAGTATGACGGCGCAGGTATCGGGCTCTCAAATTTTCAAAATATAAGCTGGCTGCTTGATACTAACTGGTCAACCTCGCATGTGACAAGTTCAAGTTTGGGAAACAATTATATGATTGTCGGAGGCTCTAACGGCAATATTGACGGCTGCGCAGGGCTTTACGCCACATCTTCAGAAATGCGCGTGCAATCCAAGCAGGTCAATGTCGGCTCCGGACGCGTCTATAAAGCCACGCTTACTGCAACAGACAGCCAGCCTGCCGGAACTTCCATCAAATACTATATCAGCGCCGACAACGGAACTAATTGGCAGCAGGTCTCAAGCGGAGTTGAAGCTTCACTTGCCGTAACAGGGAATGCCCTCAAGTGGAAAGCTGTATTTAGCGGCGGTATGACAACTCCGACGCTTTCCCAGATTGCGATAAACTACCTCACAACTGATATGTCCATTATTCCGGCCGGTGTCGGAGGGACCGTAGTCACAAGCGCGGCGGCATCAGGCGGAACGGGCTCAGCCAATGTGAGCATTGTGGTTCCGGGCGGTTCTTCGAATGTTGATGTGCAGTACACGATAGCAAAGGATTCGACCTCGCCAGAGTCTTCTTCCGCCATTATTGCGTTTGATGTGAACGCGTCAAACTACTTCAACGGCAGCAGCATATCAACCTTCAATAATCCGTTGACTCTTATTATTAGTTACAACAATATCGGCGGCACTTATGTCGATAATACTTCGTCAAGTGTCCCTCTATTCGCCGCAACGACCAGCCTGGCATTAGCCTTCTGGAACGGGCTGAACTGGGTTCCCGTATCTTCCACGGTTACAACCTCCGCGGGAAACGTGATAAACGTTTCGGCGAGGGTTACTCATTTCTCAAAATACGCTATTGTAGCGGCCTCCCCGAGCGCTATCCAGGTAAAGGCGCAGCCTAATCCCTTCACGCCTTTGAGTTCAAATTCTCTTTTCAACCGGCTGACTGTTTCTTTCCCGAATCCGGGAGGGAGCGCTGTTGTGTTTAAGGTTTGGGATGTGAACGGCGTGCTCCTCAAGACTATAAATGACAGCGGCTCAACGCAGGTGACGTGGGACGGGAAAGATTTTAACAGCGGTTACGTTGAGACGGGCCTGTATATCTACGAAGTAAAGGTAGGCGGTTCTCAGACCGGCAGAGGAACGTTCGCGGTAGCCAGGTAATGAAGGAGCGGGATTAATGAAAAAGTTTTATTTCGCGCTATTGTTGATTCTATCCGGATCCGCGCAGGCGGCTTTTGAATATTACGATTATTCCGGGCGGGCTGTCGGATTTGGCGATGCGTTCACGGCGATGGCGGATGACGTATCGGCGATGTATATCAATCCGGCAGGAACAGCATTTATCAACAAGAAGAGCATTTCTTTTTCCTACAGCAAGCCTTACTCCGGTGTCGGAGATGACCTTTCCAACGGCTACATAGCGATGGCTATCCCTATTGACGAAAACGTTTCGGCTGGCATTTATTATTCCGGGTTTGGACTTGACGTTTACACCGAGAAAACCTATGCGGTAACACTCGGTTACAAAAAAATTCTGGACAACAAGCAGTATCTGTCGTTCGGAGTTTCGGTAAAGAATCTCGTGAAAGCGCTGGGCTTTGGAGACAGCATAGACGCTAATCCCGTTTTTGCGGGTAACAGGAGCGTTTCCGCTTTCAGTTTTGATGCGGGCGCTATTTACAGGATGGGCAGCGCCAGTTTCGGCCTGGCCATACAAAATATCAATCAGCCAGACATAAACTTTGGCACGGCTTCCGACCCGGTTTCCATGAGAATAACCGGAGGGGCTGCGGCAAAGATAATGTCGGGAATGATAGCGGAAGCAGATTATTCGGTTTTCGGCGCCTCCTGGGTGGCAAGCGTAGGAGGAGAATATAATATCAATAAGTCAAACCTCTGCGTGCGGCTCGGAGGAGGAATAGGTTCTGATTCCTATACGAGACTGAATGCCGGTTTCGGCTATGATTACACTCTGCCTGGATCCGGAGTAAGTGTTGGAATAGACTACGGATTCAGCTACCAGCTTGGATTTATTGATGGCTCGATAGGGTCTCATATTTTAACCCTGACCTTCAGAGAACTGCCTAAGAAGACGGGGAAAGAGGGTGAAGATGCGAAATAGAACAAGTCTTCTTGCCGGAGTTGTTGCCATTATACTTCTGGTCCCTTGCATTATAAATGCAGCCTTCAACCAATTGGACTATTCAGCGCGGTCATTCGGCATGGGAGATGTCTTTGTGGCCGTGGCGGATGATGCCTGCTCGCTTTACGCGAATCCGGCGGGT
Organism: Candidatus Firestoneibacteriota bacterium; assembly: GCA_903915125.1. Lineage (GTDB taxonomy): Bacteria > Oederibacteriota > D2-FULL-39-29 > D2-FULL-39-29 > CAIOVX01 > CAIOVX01. The sequence continues at coordinate 14,191 of CAIWRR010000049.1, forward strand.
CTGGCGAACCTGAAGGTTTGGGAAGCTCAGCTAACCTACAATAAACTCATGATAGGGACCGGGGATGATATCGGCGAAAACTATCTTGGCGCGGTTTACCCGATAAAAGGGTATGGGACTTTCGGTTTCAGCATATATACATTCGGTGACACAGTCTATTCCGAAAACGTTTACCAGCTTGCTTACGCTTATTCCGCGCTCAACTCTTCATTTGGCGTGAATATTAAATACATGTCGAACGCTTTTGCCGCTAACGACTGGACAAATATAAATCCGTATTTCAACACGCTCTCAAAAAGCGTGCTCTCCTTCGGATTCTCCTTCTATTCGAAATTCTTCAATGACTTTGCCGTAGGGTTCTTTGTGGATGATTTCAATTCCCCGGATATCGGGCTTTCATCTGAGGAAAAACTTCCGGTTACGCTGAAGGGGGGAGTGTCCTACAGGCAGAAAGACACGATAGTTGCTTTGGAGCTCATATCCAGGGGAAATCTGTCCAAAATACAGCTCGGAACAGAGCTGACGGGTTTCCGGGCGGGAGCTTTAGGGATTATGAGTTTCAGGCTCGGAGCGGGATTTGGCGACGGGAGTTACTTTAACCTGTCTGCCGGCACCGGGCTTAAGTTCAACCTGCCGCTTATAGGCGCGGGCTGTTCGTTTGATTACGGATTCATGCTTCCGACCGCTTTTGCCGACGGAACCGCCGGCACCCACAAGTTTACCCTCACTTTTACGGAGCTCTACAAGCTCAAGGATGATAAGGCTAATCCCGAAGAAGGGCTGAGATAAGATGAAAAAGCTCCTTGCTTTTGCGGCCGCGCTTCAAATTGCTGTCAGCGTAACGGCTGCGGTTCACAGGATGGAAGTTTCCATAGTAAATACCACTTCCTACAGCGTGACCATCACACAAAATAAGGTGGACATTACCAATACCGGAACCGGTGTCTCTACCGCCGCAGAGAGTGACTTTTGGAATACGGTAAATCCTGTGGACGGCCGGGATATAAGAATCAAGGATATTAACGGTAATCCAATACCCTACTGGGTTGAGCAATTCTACAACACGGGAAGTTCCCCCTCGACCTCCAATCTCTCAAAGGCGGTTATTTGGTTTAAACTGCCGTCACCGCTTGCGCCGGGAGCTTCCACAAAGGTTAAAATAGATTACGGCGATCCGTCAAATACTGTGACCTCCGGAAACGGAAACGGAGTTTTTGATTTCTTTGATGATTTTTCTTCTTCGGTCCTCGATCCCACAAAATGGACAAAGTCCACCGGCTACACAATCGCCCCTATAATAACAACCGGAGTTTCAATAGTGGATGTTCTCGGCGTGGGTGCGGGCACTAGCACTTTTGCTATGAATACAGTCATTTCTACAAATGTAAGCGCGTTCAGAATCGGCGCCAGGACGCTTGCAACGGCAAATTCCACAAACACCCCTTTTATGATTACAACCTCCACAACACCGGATACCGACAGGTTCGGCATTGTGGACACAACAAGCCCTTCAAGTTCCACGAACCTTTTCAAATCATACGTGAAGGCCGGGGGCACGGTAATAACTGCCGGCGCTATAACATATACCTGCCCGGCTTCAATTGTGTGGAACAGAATGTCAATAACTAAGAGGTCGCCGACCGTATATACGGCCTCCGTAACCGCGGATAACGGCACAGGATCAACAGTCATAACAACCATACAGGCAGGCTGGAGCGCGGTCAATTGGAACTGGACTTCCTTCTATGGCTTCATTACGGTTCACCAGCAATATGAATGGATCTACCTCGCCAAGCAGTATGATTACGACGCCAGCACCACCGGAACTGCCGTGGCCTCCGCGTACCCGCTATACCATTTTACCGGCAGGATTTACTCCGGTATAAACGGCATTGACGGCGTTTCTGTCACGCTGACTAACAACACTGACCAGTCTACAATGAGTTATACCTCGCAGGTGGGAGGGACTTATGAGTTTTGGATACCTTCCTATGCGGGCGGTTCCTACACGGTCTCTTTCTCTAAGACGGGAAACAGCTTTTTCCCAGCTTCAATCCAGGCAAACGTGACTTCTGATGTGGCAGTCAATTCCGCAGCCGCGGTCCCTCTGGGATCAGCGCAGGCCGCGATCTCAACAAAGATATTCACTCCGGCAGGGTCTGATGGAAGGTTCAATTCGGTTTCGTTCGCGGTGATCAACCCTGGAAGCGCGGAAGTCAAACTGAGGGTTTTTGATTCCGGTGGCAGGTTTTATCGCGAGATAAAAAGCGCCGGTACAAGCACTTCCTGGGACGGGACTGACGACGCCGGAACGCTTGCCAGGGGAGGCGTTTATCTCTTCCAGTTAAGCGTTGGCGGCTCGACGGTGAAAACCGGCACGGTGACTCTGATAAAATGAAAAAAACACTTCTGACCGCGACATTGGCTGTTTTACTTTTCTGCGTTCATGCGGAAGCCTTCTACAAGCAGGCCTTCACCATCACGAACAATTCGGCTTTCGCTCTGAGCCAGTACCAGACCGGAGTGACCATTACTCCGGCATTAACAAATTTCTGGGCGAACGTTAAGAGCGATGGAAGCGACATTAGATTCCGCGACCAGAACGGGAACGATTTGCGCTGTTTTATGGATAAATGGGACTACGCGGGAAATAACGCCATAATTTATGTAAGGCTGCTGTCTCTCGGCGCGTCTGATTCCGCCGGCCTTGACATGCTTTACGGTACAACCGGATACCCGAACCTCATTAACGGCAGCGGCGTCTTCGAGTTCTATGATGATTTCAGCGGGACCAATCTTAACAAAAACCTGTGGTCAACCGCGAACCCCGGCAGTTGGGTTCAGACGGGGACCGGAACGCTGACCTGCACCGGCACCGCCAGAGCCGCAAGCATCCCGGTTTTCAGCACGACAGCTTCCTACGGGCTGGTATTTGAAACCAAGGTAAAGTCGGTAACGATTCCCGCTGACGGAATGACGCTGATTGGCTGTCATCTGTCCACAATCAACACCATAGGCTATCTTCATCACGTCACAAACGATTACCGTAAAATTGACGCCGCCAGTTACACTTCAACCGGCACCGCCGCTCCCACCAACGTTGATTTGCTCGCGGGCATTCTCTGCAGGAAGGACGGGACCTATAAGATCTATACTCAAAACTTTGCCACCGGAAGCTCGTACAATATCTATGAAGGTTCGCCTTCCGTAAAGAGCGTGAGCAATATGCCTGTTGTAATCGGGCTAAGAACGGATGACATGTTTCTCGGCGAGTCCGGCTCAGTTGTCTGGGACTGGGTCAGGGTCAGGAAGACCGTTGCTCCGGATGCCGAGCCGTCGCTTGTGACGGGAGCCCTGACACAGATAATGAACGCCTCCGGGCTTATCCAGACTTACACCTCCGGGGTTGAAGGCGTCCAGGTAAGCGTCACGAAAGCAGCGAGTACTTTTACCTATTCCGCCGAAAGCGGAGTGGGAGGAGCGTACAATCCTTGCTTTGATTCGGCGGGCGTATTCACCATTAACTTCAGCAAGGCGGGTTATTATTTTGTTCCGGCGAGCCTCACGGTAAATTTTGATAACACCTCTGATATTGCCCTGCCCGCGGTTCAGGCCTCTCCCGTCATAGCGGAAGCTCTTAAGCAATCCGGCAATGTATTTACACCCTTGTCTGCAGACGCAAGATATAATAACATAAAATTTACAGTCACAGATAATGCCGCCGGCGATCCGCTGGAACTTAAGGTCTTCAATTCGTCAGGCGGGTATATAAGGGATGTGACTACCGGTTCGACTACGGAAATATCGTGGGACGGCAGGGACAACTCGGGGAATTTGATGGCGGGCGGGGTTTACCTCTACAAACTGACTTCCGGCGCTGTGTTGAAAAAGAAAGGAATTGTGACGCTCATTAAGTAGTTATTCATTTTCTTGCCCTGTAAAGCATTCCAGCCCCAAAGAGCAGAAAAATAATATTTCCAAACCAAGCAGACATAAAAGGATTTAACAGGTTATTTGAGCCCAGGGACTGCCCGATAAAGAGCAGGTTATTGTAGATAAGCGCGAAGACCAGGCTCACGACGAAACTGAAGATTATCCCGCTGTATTTCCCTGCTCCCAGCCCGAAAGGAATTCCGATAAGAGCGAGTATCACGTTCGCGAAAGCCAGGGATATCTTGAACTGGTAGTTCATTTCTTCCTGTTTGAACTTTCCGCCGGATTTCTTTAGGTTGTCTATGTACTTCCTCATTTCAGAGAGCGTGAATTCTTCAAAGATTTTCTTGCTCTTGACCAGGTCTTGCGGTCTTTCTCGGAGGGAGACGGAGAGAGAGGCAGCTTTTCTTAGAGTTTCTTCCTGCCCGGATTCTGAAAAATCCCTTATGCTGCAATTTTCAAACTCCCATTCTTTGCCGTTCCACTGTCCGAGCGGCGAATCAATTCGCCGGAATACCGTGCCGTCTGCCCGGCGGTATAACAGAAATACGTTCTCAAGGACTCCCTTGTCCGAGTCGAAGTGCCGGGCGTAGGCTGTTGTTCCCACTCCGGAACTGAAAGCGATGTCATCCGCGCTGGATACCCTGTCGTCAAATCCGATCTTTAGTATTTTGTTGTGTTTCAGCAGTTTAGATTTATAATACAAATCTGCCGCGAAGGATTCATGCATTATTATGACTGAAGCGCTGATGAGCAGAGAGGACAGGATTATCGGCGCCGCAATACGGGCCAGGTTCATGCCGCTGGTCTTCATCGCGGTTATCTCATTGTTCTTTGTCATGCTATTTAGGGTGAAAAGCACGGCGAGCAGGGTCGCGATCGGCGATACCTTGAGCGCGGTGAGCGCTGCCCTGTAGGCGAAATAGTTGAAAATTGAGAGGACCGAAGCGTGGTAAAGCAGCATCTCGTGTATGACCTCAAAAAATTCATTAGCCAGCATAATAATGGTAATGGCCGCTATAGAAGCGGCAAAGGCCTTGAAGAATTCCTTGGTTATGTAGAAGTAAACTGTCCTGGGTTCTCTCATATACCCCTATAGCGCTAATCTGCGTAATCTGTTTCTCTAATCCGTGTAATCATTAGAATTTTACTTTCTCCCTCATAGCCAAAAGCAGCAGCGTCAAGCCGACGGTCCCGATCACAATATTCGGCAGCCACATTCCCATGATCGGGGATAGTATTCCTTTCTGCGCCAGCGCATCTCCGGTTATCAAGAAATAATAGTAAACCACTATCAACACAAGGCTCATGACCATGCTCCAGGACATGCCCTTCTGTCTGACGGATATACCGAGGGCGATTCCGGTCAAGGTCAGAGCCAGGCAGGCGAAAGGTATGGAGATCTTCTTGTGGTACTCTATTTGCGGGGTAACGTCATTTATGCCGTTCTCTTTTAAACTCTTTATTGCTTCGGAAAGTTCCGAGAAGGTCATTTCGCGGAAACTCTTGGTGTTTGAAGCTCCCGCGAGGGCGCTGTTTATGTCCAGGTCGATGTCATAGGAATCGAAATTTATCAGGTTATAGCCGGAAAGCCCCGGGCCCAGCGCCTGGTGGATACTGCCTCTTTTAAGTTTAAGAATCAGTCTCTTCTCGTCCTTGTCGGAAGCGAGCAGTCCCTCCGGAGCGGTTATTGTATAGACCGGAGAGTTGCTCTTTTCCATCACATAGACCAGGATATTGCTGAGAGTCCCTGTCTTTTCGTCTTTCTTGTCGACATAGAATATGAATCCGTTAAAATCATTGATAAATACCTTTTCCTGGATTGCCACATTTGCTCTTTTCTCAACAATGTTAAAATAAAGTTTCTTGAATGCCAGGTTGCTTCGCGGCAGGAGTGCCGCGTTAAAAAAAACCATAATAATGGAGACGCAGAGTCCGAAGACAAGCACAGGCGCCGCAATGCTGTTTACATGCACGCCATTTGTTTTCATTGCTGTTATCTCGTTGTCGGAATTGAACCTTGAGAAAGCGAAAAGGACGGCGAAAAGGAGGCCCATAGGAACGGTGATTGCTATATAGGCGGGCAGGACATAGGCAAAAAGCCGGACGGCAGGGAGAAACCCGACGCCGTACCTGACAATCAGCTCTGAAAGCTCCCTTGTCTTGTCTATCAAGAAGATAAGCGTGAAGACCAGGAACCCGAGAAGGAGAGGCGCAGTTATCTCCTTCACTATGTACCTGTTAATGATCTTCATTTTGAAATTATACCGCAAAAGCCGTTCAAAAGCCATAATTATGAGCCGGCGGGCCGGTACGCCGTCATTGAAAACGCATGGTTAATTTGCTAAAATCACTTACTGCACGCGTTGACAGGAGGGGTCATTGAACAGGTTTACAACACCGGCCGTGCTGTTTCTGACCTGGCTGTCATCGTGTCTTGCCTTTCCGGCTTCCGCGGGTACCCCTGCATTTTTTGATGCCTCTCCCGATGAACTTGTTTTTTTGCCTTCCATGCTGCCTTTTATCGGAGCTGATTGCGAGGATAGCTTAAAGCTCTCAGGCTACGTCAACCAGCCCGGAATAGCCCCTCTGCTTGAAGATTTCCCTGTAATTGAGGACATTTCGTGGGCGCTTGAAGACCATTCAGGAACAGATATGAGCGGCGCGTTTCTTTCAGAAATGCTGCTGGCGTTTAGGGGGATTCTTGACGGAGAGCTCGGATACAATTTCAATGTTGATCTTGAGAGGCTTGATTCCAGCGCCCGGCTGTACAGAAATATAGCGTCGAAGGTGAGCTTGCCAAAAGAGGAGCCTGACAGCGGTATTGATGTTTCAATGCGGGATCAACTGCCGGAAGGTATTGGAAAGATAGGTTTTGACCTGCCGCTGGAGTCCAAACTTGAAATATCAGGAAGAAAAGGGGTTACGGTAAATTACGGGAATGTAATAAAGACTAACCCTCCGGCCGGACAGGAAAATATTCCAGGAGCGGCGGCCGGTATTACCAATGGTTTTACGCTTACCCAGGACCTTCAAGTAAGGCTCACGGGGACTATAGGCAAGCGCGTGATAGTAAATGTGGATTATGACGACACAAAGATTCAGCAGAGGGATATTTCGCTTGTCTATAAGGGACAGGGCGAGGATTTCATCCAGAAAGCCGAGTTCGGAGACGTAACGCTCTCGCTGCCAAACACGGAATTCACGGGATACAATAAGAACATCTTCGGCGGTGATGTAGAGATGAAGCTCGGGCCGCTTAATCTTAAGGCAATTGGTGCGCAGTCAAAAGGAACTACGGATGTAGATAAGTTCACAGGCGGGTTCACTCCGGTCAAAATGGATATCCCGGACACGGCTTTCATCCGCTTCAAATACTATCAGATATTGTCTGGCACCACGCGTGTTACCAACATAGATCCTGGTTCGGTGCAGCTCTGGATGGATGATCAGAACGGGACCAACAACAATTACCCCCCAAACTGGCCCGCAGACAGGGGCGCCGATCCGACGCTTTATACCCAGCACAGTTCCAACAACACCTTCTCGCTTGACTACCTGCATCCCGGAACAGATTACGTTGTGGATTATGTGAACGGAATTGTCACGGTAAACAAAAATATGCAGTCAAATTATATCCTTGCCGTCGCGTATTCGGTCGGCGGGGTGAAAACGGGCTATGATTCTGGGGGGCAGTTTGATTTCACGGAAGCCGGCTCTCCGCCGTCCCTGACGAACTCGCTTCAGCCTTTGCAAGCCGATAACAAGTATTACGATCAGCAGGTAATGAACTATTACAGTCTCGGCAACAAGAAAATTCTTCTTCCGCAGTACGACGCGGAATTTATCTTTAAAATTTATGATAATAACAACGCAGAACAGCCGCTTTCAAATTACGGCTACGCCATTGATGTTGATAACGGTTTGGTGCGTATACAGTCCGGGAAAGTAGTCAATCCTGATCGTCCTTTTTCTTATATTCCAACGCCCGACGCATATCCGACTTTTGCGAACCCCACCACGCTCAGCAGGTACAGGATTCATATAGAATATAAGTACAAGATAAACTCCTACCAGTTAAAACATATGAACATAGTTAAGGGCAGCGAAGTTATCACGGTAGGGGGAGTAAGGTTCTCTAGGGACTCTCAATACAGCATAGATTATGACAGCGGTTTCATTTCTTTCTTCAACCTTGACGACATAACCAACAAGGAAGTTGTTGTTACTTATGAGTATTCCCCGTTCGGCGGTTCCGGCCAGAGCAACCTGTTCGGAGTGAGGGCTGAGCTCAATCTTACGTCATTCTCGCTTGGCTCGACCTATCTGTTTTCCGGAAGCCAGTCGCCTCTTGAAGTCCCAAGTATCGGAGCCACGCCGACCAGCCTTAATGTTTTTGACATAGATTCTAAATTCACCCTTACTCAGGACATGATACGCGGTGCGGTCGGGAATTCCTGGATACTGCCCTCCGATATCAGTTTTTCGGGTGAGATAGCGCAAAGTTATTTCAATCCGGACACGTTTTCGGCGAAAAACGGCGAGAAAGGCGTTGCTATGATAGACAGCATGGAGGGGACTGATAACGTTTCAGGGTTCCCGACTCTATTTACTTCATGGTTGCCTTCCAGCGTGCCGGTTGACGATGCGGCTCTAAAAAACAGTTTTACCGACCAAACCCAGAATAACCGGGCAAGGTTTTCTCTTTCAAACTTCAACGGCAACGGGCATGATGAATCGAACGGAGGGTCAAAGCAGCTTCTTAAGCTGGATTATGATTTTAGTTCCGGTTTGTGGGGAGGTATAAGGTATCCGGTTTCTCAGTCCGGGGCGGATTATACCAATTACCGCTATATTGAGGTCTGGATGCTCGCCGACTGGACACAGGCGGTTTCATTTAACGTGGACCTTGGCGTTATTTCGGAAGACAGCAATGGAAATGGAGTCCTTGACACCGAAGACCTTAACCATACGGGAGTGCTTGATAACGGCGAGGATATAGGAATTCCAATAAGATACGGTTCCGGAATTATGAATGAAGGCGCTTCAAACAACATCCTTGATACTGAAGATATGGACGCCAACGGGGCTCTTGAAACAAATGAATCATATTACTATTACAATTTTGACCTGAATAACGCGAACGCGAATCAATGGGTGGCAAACACGGTTACCAATTCTTCCGGCACGTGGAAGCTCCTTAAAATTCCTATTGGTTTTGATGACCCGGCCACGGGTAAGGTAAACAGTCCTTCCAGAACCCTCATCAAGCATGTCCGCCTCTGGCTAAAAAACAAATCCGGCGCTGGTCCGGCAGGCAATGTTGTGTTTGAGTCGATACAACTCACAGGCAACAAATGGCAGTTGAAAAATGTCACAAATGCAGCAATCTTTAATGTTAAAGCAATAAGCAAGGACATTGATTCTTCGTATATACCGCTGACAAACAATTTCTACACGGTCAATACAGCGGCGGATATCACCAAAGAGCAATCCATCTTGCTTGCGTACACAGGTTCAACCACATATTCAAACTATGCGGTAAAGCTCTATTCACAGCCGGTAAGTTTTATGGATTACGCCACCCTCAGGTTCGATATTTATAAAAAGAACACCTTTCCGGGAGATATTCTGTTTGTGAGGCTGGGAAGCGACGAGACAAATTACTTTCAGTACAATTTTCAGCTTGATTCCGCGGGGCAGGGATGGCAGGCGCTTTCTGCTGCTCTCTCCAGCCCGGACGGCAGAAGCGGGACTTTCTATATAAACAATGTTAAGCAGATAAGCATCGGCATTTACAGTCCCACCGGCGGGGGAGGCGGCGAGGTCTGGATAAATAATCTCAGGACCGCGGATTCTATCTCCACTCAGGGTATCGCGCAGCGGCTCGGCGGCAGCGTGAAGTTCGGTGACACATTGTCCCTTAACCTCGACTACAAAAATATGCAAAGCAGGTTTACCCTTTTTGAGAATGCCAGTTCAAACATGGCGATTTCTCTGGCTCAATCCAATCAGAGCGTCAAGCAGACAATAAGGTACACGGCGGCTTCCGGAACATTGAAACCGCTTGCCAGCATACCAATAAACTTCGCTTACAGAAAGGACCAATTGCTGACAGATGACGCGGACAAGAGCAATCCAAATTATCAATCCTATCCCGAGAGGCAGACGGAATCCTACTCGGGCAGCATAGCCATGAATTTCCTGGCGCCCTTTTTGGTTTCTGTGAACGGCAATTACATGCAGGATACATCAAAATACCTGCCGGGAGCCCAGGCCTTGAATCTTGACAACACGCAGTCGAAGGCCTATCAGTTGACTTCCCGCGCGACATATTCTCTGCCCTCCGACATCATAGGTATTCCGCTTGGCAAAAATGACCTCGAGGCAAATTTTAACTTCGGGGAAAACAAGATATCGCATGACCTGCTGGTAGCGAACAATACCTATACTATCACGCGCGAAACACTTTACAGGTGGAGCGGAGGTTATGAATTTATACCCGGCGTGCCGATCAGCCCGACTTATTCCTACAGGACCCAGGAGAAGCGAGGAAACGTCTACGTTTCAAACACTTCAATCAATATAGCTAACCCCTATGTCGATGAGTTTACCCCGCAAACCTATTCAAAGTCAGCCGGCCTGACGGCAGCCTTTACGCGGATGCCCGGTTTTACTCCGAGAATGAACTACATCGGACAGGTAGACAGAGACTACAATGTTAACCAGCTCAGGACCACAAATTCCGTTGAAATAGCCTCAGAGTTTAGGATGGGAGAGTGGTTCTCGGAACTAGCCTCCATGGCTCCTTCTGTTAATCTCAGCCATCGTATAGGCTCAAACGCTCTTTACGATCAATACTCCGGAGGCGCCAGTTCGCCGATAAAATCCCTTCAATTAATGGATGAATGGGGGCTGCTGCCTCTGGAAAAGATTGCGTTAAACAGTTCTCAAGTGATATCAGACAATCTTAACGGAAGGGTCAAACTGGGAGCAATATCCCTAAACCCCAGAGGAAGCCTGTCCAGCGAAAGAAACCTGCAAAGCCAGTTCCTGACGCGTACCGGCATCTATTCCGTAGGCACAGGACTGGTAATGGAAAACCCCCCCATCCCGCTGATTGGTTTCCTGAAACCGGTTTCGCTTAACGTGGATTATGATTTCAAGAATGTCCAGAGGTTTGATTCAAACAATCTGAAAATTTCGGATGATTACCTGCACACGGGCAATATTACCTCGCCGTTTAGAATTTCCGACGATTTCAACGGCTCGCTGAGTTTCGCGACGGCAATTGAAGACAGGCTTGAAAACAGCATACTCTACCAGAACAGGAGCTACACTCCCGGACTGGAAATAAACCAGAATCTCGTTTTCAGCGACCCGATTCATCTCCCTGATTTCTGGCCGTTCAACGGAGCTATAATAAGGATAGACCAGGCCCTGAGGATGAACTACAGGGTTAACGTTGCCCTGACGAGGAACCAGGTAACAGGTTCAACGCTGAACAGCCAGGTCAACACCGACGCCTACAACGCCGGGACCACCGTGCAATACAAATTCTCCAAGAACATTCAGGCTGACATGGGAGTAACTCTGACTTATTTTACCGACAATGTTTCAAGCATTAACAATTATATAGGTTACGGCGTAAACCTGAAAGTAAGCGCCATTTTCTAATACGGGGGGAGAGTGAACTTTCTTGAAGAACTGCTGGACCTTGTTTTTGTTCCGCGCTGCCTGGAATGCGGAGCTAAACTTGGAGAAGATCGAAGGGCTTGTCTGTGCGGCAGGTGCTGGGCGTCCATCCGGTTAATTAAGCCTCCGGCATGCGTCTCTTGCGGCAAACAGCTTATGAGTGATCTTGAGCCGTTATGCGGCGACTGTCTGGAGGCAACTCACATCTTTACTGACAACCGATCCGCGGCCGTTTATGAAGGTGTTATGCGTAACGCTATCCATCTTTTCAAATACAAAGATAAGAGAAAACTCGGAAGGTACTTCGGCGAGATGTCGGTTCAGGCGCTGCTCTCTACCGGCGGTCTTTCCGGCATTGAGTGCGTTATTCCTGTTCCAATCTACAGAAAAAAACGCCGTGATTTTAACCAGTCAGAGGTACTTGCCAGGCTTATAGGCGAGGCGTTTGGGCTTCCGGTCCACTCGAATCTGCTCGTCCGGACGAGGGATACCAGGCCTCAGCACGAACTGAGCCGCGGTGAGCGCAGGCAGAATGTCAGCGGGGCTTTTTTCCTGAAAAACGGGCAAGAACTTGATTCACGGTCAGTTCTGCTGGTTGATGACATTTTTACGACAGGAGCGACCGCCAACGAGTGCGCGGGCGCAATTTTAAGCGGCAGCGGCGCCAAATTGGTGCGTGTTTTTACGCTTGCAAGAGGGGAATAGCCGGAAAAGTCTCATGGCGGCAGTAAATCATCAAAAGGTCATTTCAATTGAAAAAGACGCCGTGATGTGATAAAATTGACGGAAAATTAATAGCATGTTGCGGAGGTTCATATGAACATATGCCTGCCCGGTGATGATTATTTACCGTCTTTTGACGGCGCCGTAACATCTATTAGGGCCTATGCCAAGGAGTTTCGTAAGATAGGGCACAGAGTTTACATCCCCTGCCCGGCCTATCCCGATCCCAAAGATCCTTCTAAGAATTACGCCGATAACGAACCGGACATTATAAGATATGTTTCCCGGTCAGCTCCGTTTCCTCCGAAATACCGGCTTACCTTTACCTGGCAAACCAATGTTAACTGGAAGGATTGGAATCTTGATATTGTTCACTCACAATCGCCGTTCCCGCTTGGTTATCACGGCTTGACCTGGGCCAGGAAGCTTGGAATACCGGCGCTCAATACGTACCACACGCTCTATCCCGAATATATCAACACCTACATAAATCAGCCGCTAATAAAGAAGCCTCTTTCCTATATCACAAAGAAATTTTCGAAATGGGTCCTGAACAAGTTCGATTTGGTGATTTCTCCGTCGCCTCAAATGGCCGAAGACCTTGTCAAGTACGGCGTCAAGAAACCTATAGAGATTATGCCCACCGGGATTGATCTCGACAGGTTTAAGGTAAACTACAGCGGGGAAGCATTCAGGCAGAAATACGGCATCAAGAAAGAAGAGAAGATGCTTCTCTGCATGTGCCGTCTCGGGCGCGAGAAAAACGTTAATTTCCTGATAGACGCTCTGCCTCTTATTTTGAAGAGGCTTCCCGATACAAAACTGGTCATCTGCGGAGAGGGCGTTGCCAAACCGGAACTTGAAGCCCAGGCGAAGCGGCTCGGCGTTGAAAATAAAGTAATTTTCCTTGGGTTCCTTACTCCGGAGGACTGGGTCAATGCGTACGCTGCGGAAGATCTTTTCGCTTTCGCTTCTGTCACGGAAACACAGGGGCTGGTCCTGCTTGAAGCAATGTATTTCGGCAAGCCTGCGGTCTCAATAGGCGAGATGGGCGTTATTGATGTGCTTCAGGGTTTTGAGAAACAGGCCGGCGGTTTTCTCACAAAAAATGACGTAAACGATTTTTCGGACAAGGTAGTGTCTTTGCTAAGCGATAAGGCCCTGTACGAACGCAAGGCGAACGAAGCCAAAGCCAGGGCTCTTGAGATGTCCTCGGAAAATATGGCGATGAAAATGCTTAAGATTTACGAGCGCCTGATAGAAGAGA
>CAIWRR010000050.1 GCA_903915125.1 Candidatus Firestoneibacteriota bacterium
ACATTTCGCCGCAATCCAGGGCGACGGTTTCAAGTCCCTTGCTGAAGGCCAGGAAGTTGAATTTGACATCACCATGGGCCAGAAGGGTGAGCAGGCAACCAACGTCCGCAAAGTCTAAGAGACTTCAGGACTAAATTAGGCCTACAAGAGAGGCGGGACAGCAATGTCCCGCCTCTTTCTTTTTGAAAGTTTTGGAAATTGACAATAAAAGGAACGTGTATTAAAATAATACATGATTAAAAGTTTGTAAGGTTTATAAGGTTCTTAAGGTTTATAAGGTCTATAATATAAAAAAGAGGTTAAAGGAGTGCTGATGCCGGAGAAAAAGCTTAATACCAAGAAGGACCTCGAGCTGATAGAGCGGCTTGCTAAAGCCAGGGCCGATATGGGCGCCCAGCTGAAGAAAGTTATCGTCGGGCAGGAGAGCGTAATCGACGATGTGCTCACGGCGCTCTTTTCAAAGGGCCATGTCCTGATAGTCGGCGTTCCCGGTCTTGCCAAGACTCTCCTGATAGAGAGCATCGCGAAAATACTGGTTCTCGAATACAAGAGGATCCAATTTACGCCGGACCTCATGCCTTCCGATATAACCGGCACCGAAGTTATTGAGGAGGCGGCTTCAGGGAAGAGAGTATTCCGATTTATTGAAGGCCCGGTATTTGCAAACATCATTCTCGCCGACGAAATAAACCGGACTCCTCCAAAAACCCAATCTGCGCTTCTTCAGGCTATGCAGGAGTATAAAGTTACCGCAGCCGGAAAAACCTATCCGCTGCCTTTGCCCTTTTTTGTTCTGGCGACTCAGAACCCCATAGAGCACGAAGGAACCTATCCTTTGCCTGAGGCACAGCTCGACCGGTTCTTCTTCAATGTAAGGATAAATTACCCTTCTAAAGCCGAAGAAGCTGAGATAGTAAAAAAGACTACCGGCGGTTTGCTGCCGGAATTGAAACCCGTCCTCAACGCGTCTGAGATTATAAGCCTGCAGGACCTTGTGCGCAGGGTCCCTGCTTCGGATCATCTCATTGATTTCGCCGTCAAGATTGTTTCGGCGACAAGGCCTGGAGATCCGTCCGCTCCGTTGCTGATAAAAGAACTCGTGGATTGGGGGGCCGGACCCAGGGCTTCACAGGCGCTCGTGGTAGGGGCCAAAGCCAGGGCCGCTTTGCATGGCAGGCTCGCCGCATCCGTGGCAGATGTAGCCGCGGTCTCGCATATAGTCCTGCGCCACAGAATCGTAATGTCTTTCAAGGCCGAAGCCGACGGTATTACCGCGGACAAAGCCATAGATGAACTGCTCTCTTCCGTAAAGCCGGGCTAAAATGCCGAGCATTAAACCAGTTGATCTTACAAGTTTGAGGGGGCTTGAACTCAAAGCCAGGCTGATAGTTGACGGTTTTCTCGCGGGAATGCATACTTCACCGCTCAAAGGCGCGAGCCTGGATTTTGCCGAACACAGGGAGTACGCGCCCGGGGATGACCTCCGGAAGCTTGACTGGAAAGTTCTTGGAAGAAAAGACAAGCTCTTTATCCGGCAGTACCGCGAAGAAAGCACGCTTACCGCCAATATCCTGCTTGATATTTCGGGTTCAATGAATTACTCCTCGGCCGGCCTTGTCAAAAAGAACGAATATGCCGCGGCTGTAGCGGCCTCGCTTGTGTATCTCACGTCTCTCCAGCAAGACAGGATAGGATTCCTCGCCTTTTCCGATAAGATAGAAGAAATGCTTCCGCCGCGAGCGTCTTACGGGCAAGCCTCAGCTGTTATTAAAACAATTGAAAACCTGCCGCCTTCCGGGAAAACTGCGGTTTTCAGGATGCTGGAGGCAGCCGGCAAGCTTTTCAAGAAACGCGGGCTTGTCATTCTGATCTCCGACCTTTACGACTCAAAGGGGCCGGAAGAAACGATGAAATACCTGCGGTATCTCGCGTCAAAGGGAAACGATCTTATTATTTTTCAGATTCTTGACCGCTCGGAGCTCGGCCTTGAGCTTGACGAGCCGTTTCTTTTTGAGGGGCTTGAGGACAAGGATGTAATACTCGCAAACCCCGAGCTTATCAGACATGAATACAGGCGCGTGATGGAAGAGTTTACCGGCTATTTCTCGAAAGAATGTTTAAAGTCCGGTATTGATTACCGGCTTCTGGACAACACTCTTCCTTTTTCTGTGCCGCTAAGGGCGTTTCTTGCGAGGAGGGAAAAGCTGCTTAAATGAACTTCTCTTTTCTGGCTCCCTACATGCTCTTTGGTCTCATTCTCGCCGGAATACCGGTTGTGATACATTTGATATCCGTGAAAAAAGCGAAAACTCTGAAGTTCCCCGAGACGAGGTTTGTTCGGCTTGCCGTAAAGCGCACGCAGAAAAAGCTTAAACTCATCCAGCTGCTCCTCCTGCTTCTCCGTGTGCTTGCCATTATTCTGTTGGTTCTGGCTTTTTCGAGAGTGATTTTGAATCCGCCGAAAACCGGCGCCGCGAAAAAAGAAGAACCGGCGGCCGCCGCGTTTCTGTTAGACTCTTCGTATTCAATGGGATGCTCGGCCGGCGGGAAGACGGCCTTTGAAGAGGCAAAGAATTCCTGCCTTGCCGCGCTTAAGGTTTTTCACGAAGATGACCGCGTAGCCTTCTGCTCTTTCTCTGAGACGGTGAAAGATGGAACGGGTCTTGAACTTGACAGGGAAAAACTTGGGACAAAAATCAGGTCTTCCAATCTCACCGGTAAAAAGACTTCGTTCCTGTCCGCCCTGAACTTCGGTTACACCGTGCTTAAGGAGAGCAGGTCGGCCAACAAACAGATTGTTATTTTTACCGACGCCGCGGCTCACGGATTGAATATGACATCGCCGTCCGAGATAAAGGATTTTGACGCGGATGTTAAAGTGATAGTTGCTTCTGCCGGCGCTGCAGGAGCTAATTGCGGAATAACCGATGTATTGCCCGCGGCCTCGCTTCCGGGCAAGGCCGGGTTCAATATCTCGGTAAAGGATTTCTCGGGAAAAGGCGCATCTTCCGCGGAGGTATCGCTGTATTCGGGCGGAGAGAGGAAGGTATTCAGCAAGGACGATATTCCTGCCGGCGGAGTACTGTCAAAGAACCTCTTCTTCGGTGTCCCGGAGAATGTGCAACTTGTGGGCTACGCGGGACTTTCCGGCGGAGACTGTCTCATAACGGATGACAGGTTCTATTTCGCGAGCAGCGTCAAGCGGAAAGTGAATGTCCTGCTCATAGACGGCGACCCGAAACTTTCGCAGTTTAACAGCGAAACTTTTTTCCTGAAGACCGCGTTAAGCCCCGAGGTTTCAAAGGATCCCGGAATAGTCCCTTCCGTCGCGGCGCCCGCGGGACTTCTGACACTGGACCTTTCCGTTTTCAAAGTAATATTTTTATGCAATGTCGAGGAACTCTCTCAGGCAGCTGAGCGCCGGATAGAGGTATTCTTACAGGAGGGAGGCAACATAGTATTTTTTCCCGGTGACAGGGTAAATATTTCAGCCTATTCGGCTGTAAGCCGCAATGTGTTCCCGGCGGCAATAAGCAAGTTCTCAGGTTCCGAAAACACCATTAATCCCATTACCGCCCAGCAGGATTGCGGGCTCTTCAAGAGATTCGATGTTTTCGGCCTGATGAAGCCAAAGTTTTTCGGCAACCTTGACCTAATTCCTGCGGCCGGAGCAAAAGTGCTGCTAGCCTTCAGGGACGGGGCTCCTTTCCTTATTGAAGGAGGGCAAAGAGCGAATGTCCCGGGCAGGACCCTGGTTTTTTCCGTTCCCGCCGACCGCGATCTCGGGGATTTCCCGCTCAAGCCGGTTTTCCTGCCCTTCACGAAAGCGCTGGTGGAATATCTTGCCGGCAACGAAGGCGCTTCCTCTAAATCACAGATTAAATGCGGAGAAGTATTTATGAGAGAACCGAGGGGAGGCAGAGTAAAGAGCGCGTCAGTCAGGGGCCCGGGCGACAGCAATCTGAGCGCGGAAGTCTCGGACGGAAAAGTATTTGTAAAAGAGACTGAAGAGCCCGGAATCTATAAACTTTCCGTAGTTGAGGCCGGTGGAGCGCAACTGTCGGAGTCCTTTGCCGTGAATGTAGACGCGGCTTCCGGTGAATCAGCCCTTGAGAAATTCGGCCCTTTAGATCTTAAAGCACTTCTTAAAGCCGGGCGGGTGGAATTAATTAAATGCGGCCCGGGCCTTGCGGTTGAATTGGAATTGATAGTTCGCGGCAGGGAGATCTCTTCGCTTTTATTTCTGGCGGCATTGTTCCTGCTTGCCCTTGAAGGCGCCGTCGCTGTGAGGAAGCTGTGAGGAAAACATTTCAGGCCATAATGCTTGTTTTATTTTCAGGCTTGCTCTTTGCCAACAACCTCGCTTTCGCGCGCTTGAAATATGACGGAGGAAACTGGGACACGCGGGTCACCGCCTGGGGGGAAATCGCCGATTTTCTCGTAAGCATATCAAATGTGCGGGCGGTGCGCGAGCCGCTCGCCATTTCGCCTGAGAGCCCTGAACTTTTCAACTACCCTGTTGTTTTTATGACAGGGGACGCCGCTTTTTTTGAATGGAAGCCGGCCGTAATTGAACGCCTGAAAAAGTATTTCGACGCGGGCGGCATACTAATCATAGACGACTCCGCCGGAGTGAAAAATTCAGCGTTCGCGGGTTCTGTAAAACGCGAGCTGGCAAAGATCTTTCCAAACGAACCTCTTGAACGCATAAATGAATCCAATGCGATATTCCTTTCTTTTTTCCTTATGCCGAAGGTTTGCGGTATCCGCCAGGCGGCGCCGTATCTGGAAGGCGTGGAGCGGGGCGGACAGTTATCCGTAATCTTCTCGGAAAACGATATGTTCGGGGCCTGGGAAAAGGACAAACTGGGCAACTGGCTGAAAGACTGCAGTCCGGGCGGTGAAGCCCAGCGCCTTGAAGCCCAGAAGCTCTGCGTTAATGTCATTATGTACGCGATGGTAGGGACATACAAACTTGATGCGATTCACACGGATTATATAAGGCAAAAAATGAACAATCTTAATATGAAGATACCGGGGCAGGCGAAATGAAATTTGAAGCCGGGATTATAGCCCTTGCGGGCGCTGCACTGGCCTTGCTTTCCGCGCTCTACGTCTATTCAAAGGCGGACAGGAAGCGCGTTCTTCTGACAGCACTGCGCGTGGCAGCTTATATCCTGATCGTATTTGCTCTCCTGAAACCTTCTCTTGATCGAACCATAACCCTAAAACGGCGCACAGCCGTCGCGGTTGTCGCGGACTTATCAAAAAGTATGGGTCTAAAAAAACCGGAAGACAAAGCCGCGCTCCTGAAAGCTGCAATAAAAGAAAAGGCAGTTCCTCTTGCCGGAGTATTTGATGTTTCCTGGTACGCTTTTTCCGGAACCGCCCGTAAGACATCGCTTGAGGACCTTCTAACAAGCCCCCGACTCGCGGGCGATTCAACAGACATAGCGGAGGCCATCAGTTCAGCCGGGAAGGGACTTGAAAAAGATAAGCCGGGAGCGAAGAAAGCGCTGGTGATAATTTCCGACGGGAATAGCAACGGGCTTCTTGATCCCGTGGCAGCCGCGAAACAGGCCGGAATGCCTGTTTATACCCTCGGAGTAGGCCCTCTTATGAAAGGGGTTGATGTAGCGGTACGCTCCATTGCCGCGGGTGAACTCGGTTTCACGGGAATGCGGTCAACGGTGGCGGTAAATCTTTCCGGCGCTAACGCTTCCGGCAAGACCGTAAGGGTTGCGCTAAAAGCCGACGGAATTGAGATTGGGAACAAAGAAGCCGTTCTTCAGGATGACGGCCTTGAAACGGTTGTAAAGTTTGAAATCACTCCTAAAGAGACCGGACTGGTCCGATACCGCGCTGAGGTGAAACCGCTGCCGGGAGAAGAGGACATTTCAAATAACTCGGCCGACTGTGAAGTCCGGGTGCTCAAAGATAAAGTCCGCATACTTTACCTTTCCGGACATCCCAATTATGAGTACCGGTTTTTGCGTCAGGTTTTGAAGACCAATCCCAATTACGAAATGGTCTCTTTTATTATGCTCCGCGGCATCAAAAATCTGATGCCCTTCCCGGAAGACCAGCTGACGCTGATACCCTTCCCGGTAACCGAGCTCTTCACCAGGGACCTTCCGCAATTTGACATAGTTATTCTTGAAAGCTTTCCGTACTCGGAATATATGACTCCTGATATGCTAAACGGCCTGGCCAGGCTTGTTACGGAAAGAGGCGGGGCTTTACTAATGATCGGGGGCGATCAGTCGTTTGGTATTGGCGGGTACGCGGCAACGCCGCTGGCGGATCTTTTGCCGGTGACGCTTGAAGGGCCTTTGGAGCGCTACGATACGGCCCCTTATAAAATGGTCCCGGAACTGCATCCCTTAAACAGCCTTTCTTACTCAAGAGATGGGGACGCCCTGCTCTGGAAGTCAATGGCGGAGCTCTCCGATATTAATGTTGCCGCTTCCTCCAAACCCGGAGCGGCTGTGCTCGGCAGGCACCCTTTCCTTAAGTCAAAGAGCGGAGAGTTTGCCCCGGTGCTTGCGGCGTGGCAAAAAGGCAGGGGCAGGGTGATTGCCTGCATGACGGGTTCCACCTGGAGATGGGCGATGGGAACCGGGCAGGAGACCTCCAGCGGTCTGTACGCCAGATACTGGCAGGGACTCTTCAACTGGCTCTCAGGGGTTCCGGATGTGAAGCAGGTGAAGATTGCCGCCGATAAAAAGTCCTACCTAAAAAATGAGCCTGTCAGGCTCTCAATTTCCGTGCTTGACGAACATTACAGGTACGAGAATTCTGCGTCGGTCGCGCTTTTGGTTAGCGACCCAAACGGCAGGAAGGCGCGGGAGGTTTGCGCGCTTTCAGGAAACGGCATCTACGAATGTTCCGTTTCCGGAGATGTTTCTGGTAAATATTCTTTTGAAGCTTCTGTTTACAAAGAGGGAAAGGAACTCGGTAAGGACTCCTGTACCGCGGAAGTAACCGGATCTCGCAGCGAAGAGACGGATCTCTATCTGAACGAAACCCTGCTCTCCGAAATCGCAGAAAAGAGCGGCGGCGAGTACCTGAACGCCGCGTCCGGAAAGGCCTTGCTTTTGAAACTTGATCCTGAAACGGAAGAAATTGTCTCAAGGACAAGAAAGACCCTCTGGGATTCTCCGGTGCTGCTCCTGCTTTCTGCCCTGATTCTGTGCGGAGAGTGGTACATAAGAAGAACTAACGGAATGCTTTGAGGTTTGATGAAAAAAACCGATAAAAACATAGCTGCAGCTGTGGCGGGAGCAAAAAGAAGCCTTTCATCCGGTCTCATACTGGGAGGACTGGCGTATTCTTTTTCCCTGTCAGTCTTCTATTTTCTGGCTTTCTGGCTGCTTGACGGCCTGCTCGTGTTTGGTTATGGATTAAGATACGCTTCATTATTGCTGTTCTTCCTCATCCTTGCCGCGTCGCTTTATTTTTTTGTTGTGCGCAAAGTTTTGGCGCAGGCTTCTGATGTATCGGCCGCTCTTGCGCTGCAAAAAGATAATCCAAAACTCAAGGACAGCATTATCAACTCAATCCTGTTCGCTAAAATGCTGAAAAACGACAGGCTGTACGGCATGTCAGCTGAACTCGCGAAAGAGTACATCTGCCGCGCGGACAGGGCGCTTGCCGGCAGGAAATACGTCGGGGGTTCACCTTTCAAGGCAAACGCGAAGGCGTTGCTCGTTTCTTCCGGTTTGCTGCTTGTTCTATGTTTTGCCGTATTTTCGCAGGGTTCAGGACGTACCGCGCTGATACGCCTGTTCTCGCCGTCAGACGAAGTAAATTATGAGGCCGCGGCTGTTAGGGTGACGCCTCCGGAGCTCGGAGAAGTCAGAATAAAGATCTTTTTTCCCGCCTACACCGGCTTGAAACCCGCTGAGATAAATGACGGCGGGAATGCGGTTACATTAAAAGGTTCAACCCTGCTGATCTCCGGAGTTTCCAGCCTTCCCCTTAAATCTGCCGTGCTGAAGTACAAGGGGAAGGAGTTAAACAACATTGCGATGAGCGTCAGGGCCCGCCTGTATCCGGAGGTGAAGGTCCGCGTTTTAGAGGATTTTGATTTCAGGCTTGAAGCTTTGGCGAAAAATGGGCTCGCTTCTTCGGAGAAAGAATGGCATTCAATAAAGACCATAGGCGATGAATTTCCCCGGGTGAAACTGATCTTTCCGGCGCAGGATCTTCTCGTGGCTCCCAAAGCAGAACTTAAGTTAGTTTATGAGTATGGCGATGATTTCGGCGTGAGCGAGGCCGCTCTGGTGTTTGTTAAAGCCGGCAGGACTTTCCGTGTGCCGCTGGAGCATAATTCCCCGGCCGTGACGCGCAGAGCCTCAGATTATGCCTGGAATATTGCGGCGCTCGCTCTTTCTTTCGGGGAAACAATCGAGTACTGGATAGATGTGGCGGATAACGATACCGAGTCGGGTCCGAAACACTCTATTTCAGGAAAACGCAGGATATCCGTGCCCACAGCCGAGGAATATCTTGCTATGACCCGAAGCGATAATTCGGAAAAGGAAAAAGAACTCTTGGACAGCACCAAGAACCTGTACACCAGAAACGAGGACCTGCTGAAGAGTCTTGAGAAATATAAAAGAAACGGAAAGTTTGACATAGATAAATTGCGCGGAGACCTGGATCTGCTCTTCAAGCAGATGGCGGCCATGCAGAGAAACCTTTTGGATATGGCACAGATACTTCCGGCGGGCGCGATGCAAAAAGGGTCGGCATCCGATATTGGCCTGTCCGATATGGGGTGTTTAATGAGGCAGCTGCGGGAAGCCCTTGATAAGGGTGACTATGATGCAGGAGAGAAAATTGCGAAAGAACTGTCCGCAAAGATAAATGATCTTTTAAAGAAGATGGCCGCGGCAATGAAGAGCGGAAAGAGCGGGAAAAAGTCAGCCGGAATTGAAGCCGGAAGCGAAGCAAAAGAAATGCTCAGGGAAGAACAGGCTATCTTTGAGGAGACTTCCGGGGCGGAGAGGAAGATTACTTCGGAACTGTTGAAAGCGCAGGATGAAAAGTTGAAAAAGGCGCTGGAGCTTCAGCAGAAGGCGGCGGAAAAGAGCGCGGCCTTGATGCAGGGTATTGCTCAAAATCGTGAACCTCAGCCGGCGCTCATTCTGCCCGCTGGAGAAGTGCTGGCGGGAGTCAATAACGGGAAACTATTATTGGAAGGGAAAAAGTTCAAGGAATCCAAAGAGCAGATAGCGGAAGCAGCGGCGGGTTCCGGCAAATTGTCAGGAATGCTGAAGGAAAACGCCGGCAAACTTCAGACAGCCGTTTCTAAGGCGTTAGCCGGCGCGGCGGAGGCGGAGAAAGCGAAGGATATGGCCGGCGCGGAAAAAATCAGGGCTGGCCTGCCGGCGCTGGAAGCAAAACTCAAAGAAGCGGTGTCTGCGGCTTCAGGTTATGCCGAGGTAGAAAGCCTTGAAAAAGAGGTTTTAAGCCTGCTCTCGGGAAAGACAAAAATGACTCCGGAAGAAACCGCCAGGATGGCCGGGACAAAAGCCAGGCAGGCGAAAAATATATCCAGGATGCAGAGTTTAAGCGATAAGCTGGGTGAAGCGCAAAAGAGCGGGGTGAATCTTGAGAGCCTTACGGATCAGGCGGATGCCGCGCTTAAAGGCATGGGCGAGGCCGAAGAGAACCTGGGCGGCGGCACCCTGAAAGGGGCCCTGGCGGGAGAGCAGGAAGCGCTTGAAGCGCTCACGAAGCTTTCAGATGAGGCCGGTAAGATGGCCGGGGAAGGCGGAGAGGGCGGTATCACGGTTGTGATGCCCGGGCAGGGACAGAGCGGTATACTTGGAACCCGTGAAGGCAAGGTGAGCGTTCCCCGCGAAAAAGACTATAAGCCGCCGAAAGAATTCAGGCAGGACATAATGGACTCGTTGAAGGACAAACTTCCGGAAAAAGACAAAGAGGATATTGAGGAATATTACAAAAGACTGCTGAGGTAGCGAGGACGGTTGGATGGTTAGAGGGTTAGAAGGTTGGAGGGTTGGCAAGGCCGAGAGGACGGAAGGCGGAGGACAGAGGACAGTAGACCGAGGCTTAGAGGGTTGGAGGGTTGGACGCTGGATGGAAGAGTCCTGTGAGCCATGAGTTCCAGAACCCGTGAGTCTTTAATTAGCAATTAGTAATTAGTAATCCGCGGAGCGGATGTTAACTCCTAACCTTTCACCTTGAAAGAAAGCGGCTGCCTGTAGTATAATAACCCCATGTGCGGAGTATTTGGAATATACGGCGTTCCTGAAGCTGCAAAGCTGGCCTATCTTGGCCTCTATGCCCTGCAGCACCGCGGGCAGGAAAGCGCAGGAATAGCGTCTTCCGATATGGGCAAGGTGTACAGCAGAGTTGCCATGGGGCTGGTAGCGGATATATTTACGCCCCAGGATCTTGACTCGCTCAAGGGAAGTTCTGCGATAGGGCATACCAGGTACTCAACCACAGGTTCCTCCACTATTAAAAATGCCCAGCCGATAGTCGTGGATTATTCACACGGCACAATGGCCATGGCTCACAACGGCAATCTTACCAACGCCCGCCAGGTCAGAGATTTCCTTGAAGCTCACGGTTCAATTTTCTCCTCTACCACTGATACTGAAGTCCTCATTCACCTCATCGCAACTTCGGAAGGCAATAAACTCATTGACTGTATTGTTGACGCTCTTTCGCAGATTAAAGGCGCCTATTCGCTCGTGATTCTTACCAAGAAGAAACTGATAGGCGCGGTCGACCCGAACAATATCAGGCCGCTCTCGCTTGGGAAGAAAGGCAACGGCTGGGTTCTCGCTTCAGAGACCTGCGCGTTTGACATCATAGACGCGGAGTATGTCAGGCCTCTGGAGCCCGGAGAAATTGTCGTAATAGACAAAGACGGACTGAAATCCTACAAACCTTTCAAGGCGCAGAAACCGGCGAAGTGTATATTTGAGTATGTGTATTTTTCTCGTCCCGACAGCTATATCTGGGGAAACAGCGTGCAGAAAGCAAGAAAGGCGCTCGGCGCCCAGCTGGCTAAGGAATTCCCGGTGAAAGCCGATTATGTAGTTCCGGTGCCTGACTCGTCTAACTCCGCGGCGACCGGTTATTCAAGCGAATCAAAAATACCTTACGAGATGGGCATTATCCGCAATCATTATATCGGAAGGACATTTATCGAGCCGAGCCAGACCATCAGAGATTTTGGGGCAAAGATAAAATACAACCCTGTTAAAGAAATATTAAAGGACAAGAAACTGGTTTTGATTGATGATTCAATTGTCCGCGGCACGACCGGTAAAAAACTGGTTAAGATGCTGCGGACTGTCGGCGCGAATGAAGTTCACTGGCGCATAAGCTCTCCGCCTATTACGAATTCGTGTTTTTACGGGGTTGACACTCCGACAAGAAAAGAACTGATCGCTGCCGGGAATTCGGTAGAAAAGATAAGGGAATTTATGGGAGTGGAAACTCTAGGCTATTTAAGCCCTGAAGGAATGGTTAAAGCTGTTGGCGGCAAGATGGACGAATACTGCATGGCCTGCTTTTCCGGCGCCTATCCGGTTGATTCCGCGAATATACAAAAGT
>CAIWRR010000051.1 GCA_903915125.1 Candidatus Firestoneibacteriota bacterium
GCGCTAAATGCGATTAAGCTTGTAAAGTAGATGGGCGGATGCTCAGATGCGCGGATGCGCAGTAACTTCAAAGACATCGACCAGAAACTGAAGATTGGATGCAATGGAGAACGAGAGTTTAGAACTACGGCTACCTTAGAGAACGGAGGGCGGATTTTAGATTCTCATTTCCCGGATTCTCTCTTAGAAGCCCTTCAAGAAATTCAACTCCGGATTTATTAGCGTTGAGCTGCCTGATAACCATAAGTAGATTAGAGACAGCGTCCCTGTAATTGGGATCAAGCCGGACCGCTGTTTTGTATGCAGAGGCCGCATCCTCAAACCGTCCGAGGCTGTAAAGAGAGGCCCCGACAGCGTTCCAGCCATAGGCAAAGTTAGGGTTCAAGGCCACTGTTTTTGCGTAATAATCAAGCGCCTGCCGGAAATTGCCTGTCGTGAAATAGGTGTTTCCAAGCGCGTAGTAGGCATCCGTATATGTCGGATTAAGTTCAACGCATTTTGTAAAGCAGTCTTCGGCATCCTTCATTTTCTTTTTTGCCAGGTAAGTCACTCCGAGATTAAAATATGATTTAAAGTATTTTCCGTCAAGTTCGATAGCTTTTCGGTACTCCGCGATTGATTCGTCCAGCTTGCCTGCCCCGTAATACGCGGTTCCTAGGTTATTGTAAAGATCCGAAGATACTGACCCGTTTTTTATGACGTTTTGATAAAAAGGTATGGCCTTTTCCGGTGAAATACGCGATACGGCCTGTCCTATGGAGTTCTGAATCATCGGATTATCATAGGCGGTTTCCATTGCCGTGAGGTATTCCTGCATGGCGTCTTTTGGGCTCCCTAGTGCCGCGAATTGATCGCCGTTTGTCATGTAATACTGGCCTATAAGCTCGCGGCAGAAATAGTCCATGTGTATGGTTTTATCATTTATGCCCTTTAAAGAATATTCAAAACGCTTTCCCGATGGCCTGCCTCCGATTTTTTTTAGAATACCTTCATAGTGCATCTTCAGGTCGTCCATATTGTCAATGTTACTGCCCGGATAACAGTAAATAACGCGTCCGGATGTGTTAATTATCTGGCGCTGAACCTCGTTCAGCCGTTTCTGGTAAACGCCGGTTGCCATTCTGAGGAAATCGTCACCGTAGATATTCCTGAAGACTCTCCCGTAATCATCAAAAATCTCCAGGTCTTCCCGGGCTTTCTCTACCATTTGCAAGTACGCGGGTATGAATGTTGGGTTGTCTCCCGAGAGAAATAGCACAGCGCCTTTTTCAGGGGTTTTTAGGATATTGACGCCGAAATCATAGGCGATGGTATTGCGGCTCCTGTCAATGACGCGGAAATTCTGCGCCAGCGGCAGGAGCATGCAGCTTGCCGAAACAGCGGTTATTAAGACTCCCGCCTTTCCGCCGCGCGCAAGGTCGAAAAAGAAGAGGATCCCGAAGAAAAGCCAAACCGCGCAAACCAGGTAGGAGGGGATGAAGAATACTTCGTTAACATAGAGATCCATTGCGGTCCATTTAAAGTTGCTCATGAGTACCAAGCCGAGGCTTGTGAGAAGGAAAGTTATCAGAAGGATCAGGAAGATTCCTCTGCCAGCTTTTTTGTAACAATACCAGGCTCCCGGGAGAATGAGCCAGATTATGAATGTGGAAAACTGAGTTGTCATAAATTTGAAATAGGTCCCGAGTTGTCCCAGGAAAACAGAGAAGCTTCTTGCTTCAAATCCCAGGGAATATTGTTTTCTCAGGACATGGTTTAGGAAGTTGTAGAAATTAGCCGGATGCCCCCAATCAATGGGAGGGTTGGCGGCTGATCTAAGAGGCAAATACATGTAGATTAGGAGGGCGAAAACAAGCGCGAGAGCCCCGCAGTAGATGCCATAAATTGAAAACCAAAATGCTCTTTTTATACGGTCTTTAAAATCGAAGGTGACGAGGTAGAGGGCGTAGAGGATTACGAAAGGAATCAAAGGCGCGATTGTATTGTGATTTGCAAGTCCGAAACCGGAGATAATTGCCAGCAGTCTGAGGTTCTTCAGCCGATTGCTTCCGGCTTCTTTCTTTATTTTGAGAAGCATCAGTAAAAGCAATGCGGTAATGAAGGCATTAAGTCCGTACAACCCTCCTTTGGTCATTAAGGCCTGTGACCAGAACGTACTTGAGAAACCAAAAGCAAGGGCCGCGAATGCCGCTGCCAAAGAAAGCGTTAAGCTGCCGGCGAAGGAAGAGAGAAAAAGATAGAGGGCTGAAACAGCCAGGGCGGAGAATACAGCTGCTGTAAGGTTAACCCTTAAAGCAATTGTGCCTGCAGGAATATAAGACATTATTTTGCCGGTCATGCAGTAAAGCGGATAGCCGGGAGGATGCGCTATACCCATTGTATAGGCCGCGGCTATCATTTCCCCTGAGTCTCCGACATATACTGTCGGGCAAACAGTTAAAAGATAGGCAATGAAGGCAGTCATAAAAACTATAGCAGGAATTGACCGCTTTAGTATGCGCATACCCTAAAATATCATAAAACCAGTGTGTTTTAAAGAAAAAATGGAGGCGGTAGTTGCATTAGGCGGGAAATCTGATATAATGCACCTGTAGTTTCTCCGTTCCTTGAGATTCCTGGAGCAATTTGTTTTTATTGTCTGTTTTTGAATTTAATTAGTAATTAGCAATTAGTAATCAGCAATTGTTTCAACTGGGGGTGTACGGATTCGACGGGGGTA
>CAIWRR010000052.1 GCA_903915125.1 Candidatus Firestoneibacteriota bacterium
ACTTCCCGTAAGTGCCGGTAAGTGTTTCCTTTTCGGGTTCAAGCTTGCTCGGCATCTCCATTCTTTTCCACTTCATATTTTGTTTCCCCCTTGAGGAATTTTTACCTTCTGTAGAACTCAACGATGAGCTGGTCGTTTATGACCGCGCCGATTTCGTCCTTTTCCGGCATCTTCTTAAAAGTCGCGGAAAGCTGTTCAAGATTCACTTCAAGCCAGCCGCCCTGCGGAAGCATACCGCGTTCTTTGATTCTTATAACCGCAGCCTTTACTCCGACAAGTTCTTTCGCCTTGTCCTTGAGCGTGACAACGTCATTAATCTTCATTATGTAGGAAGGAATATTTACGCGTTTTCCGTTTACCAGGACATGCCCGTGAAGCACCAGCTGTCTTGCCTGGTCCCTGGAGCCGCCGAAACCGGCGCGGTAAACAATGTTGTCAAGCCGGCTCTCAAGCAGTTTGAGCAGGTAAAGCCCTGTAACGCCGGGTTTGCTCGCCGCAATAGAGAAGAACCTCTTGAACTGGCCTTCATTCAGCCCGTAAATTCTTTTCGCTTTTTGTTTCTCGCGAAGCCTGATACCGTATTCCGAAGGCTTTCTGGTCATTTTTCCGTGCTGGCCCGGCGCGTAATCGCGCTTTTCGAGGGCACATTTCGGCGTAAAACATCTGTCGCCTTTAAGGAAAAGTTTTGTCTTCTCCCTTCTGCACAGCCTGCATTTGGATTCAGTATTTCTTGACAATTGTATTTCCTCCTGTTTTCTCTTTCAGTTTACAGCCGTGGCCTTAATCCTGAAAGTAATTAAATCCGGCAAATCAAGTATATCTGTTAGACTCTTCTCTTTTTTCTCGGCCTGCAGCCGTTGTGCGGTATCGGCGT
Organism: Candidatus Firestoneibacteriota bacterium; assembly: GCA_903915125.1. Taxonomy (GTDB): domain Bacteria; phylum Oederibacteriota; class D2-FULL-39-29; order D2-FULL-39-29; family CAIOVX01; genus CAIOVX01. The sequence continues at coordinate 875 of CAIWRR010000052.1, forward strand.
TACGTCTTTGATTACCGCGATCTTTAATCCGATTGTTTGAACCGCCCTGATAGCGGATTCTCTTCCTGCGCCAGGCCCCTTAACGTGAACTTCCGCGTGAGTCAGGCCCTTGTCCATGGCTTTTCTGGTCGCCTGTTCTGCGGCTATCTGTGCAGCAAACGGAGTGCCTTTTTTTGAACCTTTGAATCCGAGCCCGCAAGAACCGGCGCTGCTCCAGGCAAGAACTGCTCCGGACATATCTGTTATGGAAACTATCGTGTTATTGAAAGTCGAGTGTATGTGGACCACGCCTCTTTTCATCGGCCTGTTCCTGACTTCCCTTACCGGCGCCGGAGCAGCAACAGGTGCAGCCGCCGGAGTTGCCGCTGCAGGTGCCGCAGCCGCTGGCTTTACATCTTTAGGTGTTTCTTTTTTTATCTCGCTCATTTAATATTTCTCCTTAGTCCTTCTTTTCCATTGTAGCTTTAACTTCCTTCCTCATTACGCCGACCGTCTTTCTCTTGCCTTTCCTGGTCCTGGCGTTAGTCTTTGTCCTCTGTCCGCGCACCGGGAGGTTCCTCTTGTGGCGAAGCCCCCTGTATGAGCCGATATCTATGAGACGCTTGATGTTCATGGATATTTCCCTGCGGAGATCGCCTTCTACGCGGTAGTCCTGGAGCGCTTCCCTTATTTTCTTAATATCCTGCTCCGAAAGCGCGGAAACCCTGACCGCCGGGTCAACGCCGATCTGTTTCAGTATTTTTTTGCCCAGAGACCAGCCTATACCGTAAATGTACGGAAGGGCCGCATCAATTCTTTTGTTCTTGGGCAAGTCTACACCCGAAATTCTAGCCATGCTTGTTCTCCTTGAATTTATTACTTCACGTTAGCAGCGCTAGCAACGTTGACCGTCCTAACGCTCCTTTTTGCTCATCCCTGGCGCTGTTTATGTTTAGGATTTGTGCATATAACCCTAATCACGCCTTTGCGCTTTATTACCTTGCATTTGTCGCATATTTTTTTTACCGACGCTCTTACTTTCATAATCACCCTATCCTGTAAGTTATCCTGCCCCGCGTAAGATCGTACGGTGACAGTTCTAGTTTTACTTTGTCGCCCGGCAGAAGCCTTATATAGTGCATCCTCATCTTTCCGGAAATATGGGCAAGCACTTTATGCCCGTTATCAAGCTCTACCCGAAACATCGCGCTCGGCAGAGACTCGAGTATCTTGCCTTCTACTTCAATGCTTCCTTCCCTTGCCATTTTTTTACCTTTACCTCATAGCGCGGTAAGGACTTCCGCTCCGCCCTTTACCACTGCCACCGCCGCCTCAAAATGCGCCGAGAGCTTTTTATCCTTAGTCGTCACGGTCCAGCCGTCTCCGCCGACCGTCACATTATAAACGCCGGCGTTGAGCATCGGTTCTATGCAGAAGGTCATCCCTTCCCGAAGCCTTACCCCTGTCCCCGGCTTTCCGAAGTTCGGGACCTGAAGGTCTTCGTGAAGACTTTGGCCGATGCCGTGCCCGGTAAAATCCCGGACCACCGAATAACCGTTTGCTTCAGCTTTGGATTGCACGGCCCAGGCAACATCGCCCATGCGTGCATCCGGTTTGACCTGAGCTATCGAATCCGCCAGGCATTCCTTCGCGATCCTCAGCAGTTTTTCCGCCTCGCTGCTTATGGCGCCGGCCGGGAAAGTCCCTGCCACATCGCCGAAAAAACCGTCTTTAATTACTCCGACATCAAGACTTACAATGTCCCCTTCCTTTATCTTTCTCTCGGAAGGTATGCCGTGCACTACCTCTTCGTTAATTGATATGCAAATGTTCGCAGGGTAGCCTCTGTAACCTTTGAAGGCCGAAACCGCGCCTGCTTTCTCTATCAAAGAAACTGCGAACCTGTCAAGCTCGGACGTCTTCATTCCGGGCTTCACGGCTTCTCCTGCTTTTCGCAGTGTTTCCGCTGCTATCCTGCCCGCTGCCTTCAAATATGCTATCTCGGAAGCGCTTTTCAGAATCAGCATTAAATCAGTTTTTTTTCTGTTAAGAGTTTCTTTAATGAAGTCATTATCTCTGCAATACCCTTCTCCGCGACGACATCGCTCAGCAGCCCCTTCTTCTGGTAGAACTCGATAAGGGGTTGGGTGTCTCTGAGGTAGACGGCCAGCCTGTTCTTTATGGTAGCTTCATTGTCATCAGCGCGCTGGTATAGTTCCCCGCCGCATTTATCGCAAATCTTTTCGCCCTTCGCGGAAGGCTGCGAGAAGATATTAAATATTGCGCCGCAGGACTTGCATACACGCCTGCTGGTCAGCCTCTTTAGAATCAGAGCGTCAGAAACCTGGAGGTTGATGACCGCGTCAAGCTTCAAAGAAAGCTCTTTTATGGTTTTGTCAAGTTCCACAGCCTGGTTAAATGTTCTAGGGTACCCGTCAAGCATAAACCCATTCTTGCAATCCGCCTGCTGAATCCGGTTCTTCAGGATGTTGTTAATAATATCATCAGAAACCAAACCGCCGCTTTTCATAATAGACTCGGCCTTTCTCCCTATCTCCGTGCCTTCTTTGACTTCCTTGCGGAGCATATCCCCAGTGGAAATCTTTGGGATATTGAACTCTTTTGTCATCGCATCACCGGTAGTGCCTTTTCCAGCTCCGGGAGCACCAAGAATAATAATAATCATTAGAATCCCGCCCTGCTCTTAAGTTTTGAATCTTTCATAAACCCTTCATAGTGGCGCATCAGAAGATGCGATTCAATCTGCTTCATGGTGTCGAGAGCAACACCCACCGCAATCAGCAGCGAAGTTCCTCCAAAATAAAAATTTATGTGTGTCTGCCGCATTATGATATCCGGAACAACCGCTATGAAAACTATAAAAACCGCTCCGACAAGCACTACCCTGTCCAACGAATATTGGATGAAATCCGCAGTCGGCTGTCCCGGACGAACTCCTGGAATGAAACCGCCATACTTCTTAATGTTTTCGGCAATATCCGGCGGATTGAAAACGACAGCAGTATAGAAATAACAGAAAAATATTATCAAAATCGAATAGAGCGACATATACACCAGCGAGCCGGCGGAGAACCACTCGGCAAGCATCTTCAGGAATGGAATTCTTGACCCTAAAGTCTGCGCAAGTATTCCCGGCAGAGAGAGTATTGAAGATGAAAATATAATCGCTATAACTCCCGCAAAATCAACCTTTAACGGAAGATAAGTGCTCTGCCCTCCCGTCACCCTGCGCCCTACTACCCGCTGCGCATACTGTACAGGGATCCTTCTTGCAGCCGTTGAAAAGAAAACTACGACACCTACGAGGAAAATCACGAAAGTAAACACGACAGCTACAAGTAACCCGTTAGTAGCTCCCGCACCTATAAATTTTCCGATACCTATCATTTCCGCGGGAATTCTTGAGACTATTCCCGCAAAGATAAGCATGGACATGCCGTTGCCAATTCCGTTTTCAGTTATCTTTTCTCCCAACCACATGATAAATATGGTGCCCGCGGTAAGGGTCAATACTGTCATCAGCTTAAACCCCATACCAGGATCAACAACCAGGCCGTACTGTTCCATCATGACGGTCATCGCGCTAGACTGGATAACGCAAAGGACAACCGTCCCGTAACGAGTGTACTGGGTAATCTTCTTTCGCCCCGACTCGCCTTCTTTCGCGAGTTTTTCAAGCGAAGGAATAACAGCCTGCAGCAGCTGCATAATAATGGAAGTGCTGATATACGGCATGATGCCAAGCGCGAAGACTGAGAATTTATTGAACGCGCCGCCCGTAAAAAGATCCAGAAATCCCAGAGGACCCCCGGCATTCTCCGCCATTTTTTGCGCAAGCAGTTCCCCGTTTATTCCCGGCGTCACCACGTGACAGCCGATACGGTACACAAGGATTATACCCAGCGTGAATAGCACTTTCTTCTTGAGCTCCGGGATCTTAAATATATTTGCCAGGCCCTCAAAGAGGTTCTTAAACATTTACCTTGACCTCGCCGGATTTCGCCTTTATCATTTCAGCCGCTTTCTTGGTGCAGTACTTTGTCACAACAATGAGCTTCTTTGTCAGCTCGCCTGAAGCCAGCACCTTAAACTTGTTGTACTTCATAGGAACCAGTCCCTTTTTTTGAAGGGCCTCTATCGTTACCTGTTCGCCGTCGTTGAATTTGCTGTCAAGGTCGCGCAATGTAACTTCGGCATACTGAACCGCGAAAACCGTATTTTTAAAACCGCGTTTCGGGGTGCGCCTTACAAGCGACATCTGCCCGCCTTCAAAACCCAGTCTTACGCCCCTATTCCTGGCGCCCTGACCTTTCATTCCGAAGGTTGACATTTTGCCGTGACCGGAGCCCGGCCCGCAGCCTATTCTTTTCCTTTTCTTTCTGCTTCCTGTTTTGGGTTTTATCTCATTAAGATTCACTTGTATCTCCTATATCAGCAACTGTTCTATTTTTTTGTCGCGAAGCAATGCCAGGTGTTCTATTCTTTTCAGGGACCTTAAAGCCCCTATTGTCGCCTTTGTAAGGTTGTAGGGATTGGTCGATCCTATTGCTTTGGTTAAGATATCCTTGATGCCGGCAAGTTCTACTATCGCCCTGACCGGACCTGCAGCAACAACGCCGGTTCCCGGGAAAGCCGGTTTCATCCAGATAGTGGTCGCGCCGTATGTAAACGTCATCGCGTGCGGTATGGTAACCCCGCTCATGGGTATCGACACAAGGTTTTTCTTGGCGTCTTCTACGCCTTTCTTGATGGCATCCGGCACTTCGTTTGCTTTGCCTACCCCTATGCCGACCTTGCCCTTTTCGTCTCCAACGATGACTATGGACGAGAAGCTCATCCTTTTGCCGCCTTTGACGACTTTGGACACCCTCTTAATGCTGATGACCTTTTCTTTTAATTCAAATTTCGAAGCGTCTATTCTAGCCACCTACTGTTCCTCCTTAAAATTCCAGCCCTGCTTTTCTCGCGGCTTCAGCCAGAGCTTTGATCCTGCCGTGATAAAGATAACCGGACCTGTCAAATACAACTTTTTTAATGCCTTTCTCGATGCATTTTTTAGCGACGGCGTCGCCGATAAGCTGGCAAGCTGCCATTGTGTCGCTGGATTTCTCTTTTTTCTTCAAGTCTTTTGAAAGCGTAGATACCGTCATAAGCGTCTTTCCGATGGAATCATCGATAACGCTGGCATAAATATGCTTCAGGCTTCTAAACACATAAAGCCTGGGTCTTTCCTGCGAACCTGAAATCTTTTTTCTTATCTTCAGGTGCCTCAATACTCTGGTATTTTTAATTTTCTTGACTCTAGCCATTATTATTTGCCTCCGCCGGTCGTGCCGGTCGCGGTCTTTCCTGCTTTCCTTCTGATATATTCATTCTGGAACCTGACACCCTTGCCTTTGTATGGGTCCGGATCCTTGACTTCCCTTATTTTCGCGCAAATATTGCCGAGGGCGTCCTTGTTCGCGCCTTTCACGGTGATTACAGTCGCTTTCTCGACAGATGCCGTAATCCCCTGAGGAAGCACGATCTCGACAGGATGCGTAAAACCGACGTTTAAAGTAAGCTTGTTGCCGGCAACCGCCGCTTTATATCCGACGCCTTGAACCTCAAGCACCTTTACATATTCTGCAACTGCGCCCTGAACCATATTCATGATGTGCGCGCGCATTGTGCCGTGCGCTGACTTGGTCAATTTATCTTCCGCTTTCCTTGAAAGGAGCACTTGCCCATTTTTAATATCTATGGCAAGAAGCGGGCTGTTAATCTTGGCCGAAAGTTTTCCCTTGGGCCCTTCTACCATTACCATGCCGCCGTTTACCGCGACTTTCACGCCGGCCGGGATAATTATTGGACTGTTACCTACTCTTGACATTTATTCCTCCGATTACCAGATATAACAGATAACTTCGCCGCCGGCTTTTGCCGCCCTTGCGGCCTTATCGCCCATAATGCCTTTCGAGGTAGAAATCACGGCTACTCCGTAACCGTCGAGCACCTTTGGAAGCTCTTTCGCGCCTTTATAAATACGGAGCCCTGGAGTGCTTACGGACTTGATTCCGGAAATCACTCTTTCTTTGTTGAGATATTTCAGGTAGACCCTGATAATACCCTGTTTCTTATCCTCTATCCTTTTAAAGTTCTTTATGTAGCCCTCGTCCTGAATTATTTTCAGGATCTCAAAACTGAACCAGGAATAGGGTATATCAACCGATTCCTTAAACGCCGTGTTCGCGTTCCTGATTTTCGTGAGCATGTTGCTTACTGTATCTACAGACGCCATATTCTCTCTCCTGTCTTACCAGCTTGCTTTTTTAACGCCGGGTATTTTGCCCTCATGCGCAAGGCGCCTGAAGCAGAT
>CAIWRR010000053.1 GCA_903915125.1 Candidatus Firestoneibacteriota bacterium
CGCCGAGAATGTAACTCCCGCCGAGCAAGCCGCCCCAATTGACCCAGTCGCCCTTCTTCTTGCCGGCTACCGGGATAATCCTGACTCCGGTCGTTTTATTGTTCACAACCCCAATCGCAAGTTCATCCGCAATAATGGCCGAAATATTTTAATCGCTTGTGGAGCCGGGGACTGCCACCATATCAAGCCCTACCGAGCATACGCTTGTCATGGCTTCAAGTTTATCAAGCGATAACGCGCCCGCTTTAACCGCCGAAATCATTTCAGAGTCCTCGCTTACGGGAATAAACGCCCCCGACAGGCCGCCTATATAGGAAGAGGCGAAGGCGCCGCCTTTCTTTATCGCGTCAGTAAGAAGCGCCAGGGCTGCAGTGGTTCCGTGCGTACCTATCTTTTCAATGCCCATGAGCTGCAGAATCTCCCCGACGCTGTCGCCGGGTTTCGGAGTGGGAGCAAGAGATACATCCACTATCCCGAATTCAATCTTTAATTTTTCGGCAACTTCTCTCCCGATCAGCTCGCCCATTCTTGTTATCTTGAACGCGGTCTTTTTTATTTCTTCCGCGACTTTCCCGAGGTCCGCGTCCTCCGGCATTTTTTCAAGGACGCTCCGTATCACGCCGGGACCGCTCACGCCCGTATTTATCACTACTTCCGGTTCTCCGAAACCGTGGAACGCGCCGGCCATAAAAGGATTGTCATCCGGAGCGTTGGCAAAGACCACGAGCTTGCAGCAGCCGAGTGAATTGTGCTTTTTTGTCTTTTCAGCGGCCTGTTTGATTATCTGCCCGAGAAGGGCGACCGCGTTCATATTGATCCCGCTTTTTGTGGATGCGGCGTTTATTGAAGAACAGACGCGCGAGGTGCGCGCCAGCGCTTCGGGTATCGCGTTCATCAGGGCAAGATCGCCTTTTGTGTAGCCTTTGTGGACCAGCGCCGAAAATCCGCCGACAAAATCAACCCCGACTTCCGCCGCGACTTCATCCAGCACGCCGGCCAGGTATACAAATTCGGCCGAACTGCAATTCTCGGCTACGTTGGAAAGAGGGGAAACGGCTATCCTCTTGTTTACAATTGGAATCCCGTAGCGGTCCTGCACGGTATTGGCCGTGCTCACGAGGTTTTTCGCGTATTTCAGCATCTTGCGCCTGATCTTTTTTCCTATCTGACGCGCTGAACCGCCCGCGCAGTCGGCAAGACTTATTCCGAGAGTTACGGTTCTGATATCCAGGTTTTCAAGCTGGACCATTCTTATGGTTTCAAGGATTTCTTCCCTGCTTATTTGCATGAACCGTCCTTTGGATTTAGATGCGGTGCATGTAGCGGAATATTTTCTCGCGAACAATGGAGACTTTATAGCCGTTCTTTTCGCCAAGCTTTTCCATGCCTTCTTTGAACTCCGCGAAATTGGAATTTTTCCCGGACAGATCAATTTCCATCAAAAGATTGAACTTATTGCCCATCATTTTCTGGCTTATATCCATTACATTCCCGCCGAGGTCAGAGATCTTTCCGGTGATTTCACCAAGCACGCCTACGCGGTTAATGCCCACCGCGGTCAAAATTATGCTATTTTCGCTGCCTGCCATATTGCCTCCGCCTTTCATAACCTCTAAAACTAATATAGTTGCTATACTACCAGAGGAAGAAGGTGAAATCAATTGAAGGTCTTCTGTTTCCTTGACAAAATGTTTTAGAATCTGGTATGATTAAGTATGGACTTCAGGAATACGGCAAATAGTCTTACCCTCAACGCGGCCTTCAAAGCGCCCGCGCTTGCCGTTATTTCCGTAGTAGTTACCGTAGTGGGTTAACACCCACTAAACCCCTTATTTACATACCCGTTTCAGGTTCCCAAAAAGCTCAAAGCGTTTGTTTTTATCTGGTTTTTCTGTTAAAATTGTATGATAGTTTCAA
>CAIWRR010000054.1 GCA_903915125.1 Candidatus Firestoneibacteriota bacterium
AAGACATAGGCGGTCGAGACCACATCAAGAACTTTATTGATTCGCTGGACATTCACGACCAGCAAAAGGCATTGGCTTACATCGCTCTCTTAAAAGAACACGGTCACAACCTGCGGCGTCCGATTGCCGATAACATCGGAAACGGTCTCTACGAATTAAGGCCGAAAGGCAACAGGGTATTCTACTTTTTCTTTTTAAAGGACTCAGCAGTACTTGTACATGCTATTAAAAAGAAAACGGACGAGATTTCAAAAAGCGATATTCAGATAAGCTTAAGACGCAAGAACGAGTTCATAGAGAGGTATAATACCGGAGGGTTAAAATCATGAATAAAACCAAGCTCAACACTTTTGAGAGTCATTTAAAGTCAAAACTGCGCGATAAAAGATTTGCAGACGGTTATGCCGTTGAAAAAGCCAAAGTTGATATTGCTCATAAGATTGCCGAACTTCGTCACGAGAAAAAGATAAGTCAGGTCGTGCTCGCCAAACGGCTGAAAGTCTCTCAACAGTTCATCTCACAGCTTGAGTCTGCAGAAGGCCAGAACATGACGCTGGAAACTCTTTCCAGGATTGCAGATTCTCTCGGCTTTGGCCTAAAGATAACTTTTCCTAAAGAGCCGGGCGTAGTTGTTGCGTAGTATTCTGCCACGGGTACCGAAGTTTCTCTTTCATTATTAGATGGCTATGGAGTGAATCGACCGTTTCGATTGAGTTGCTGCTCGGCGTTGGCCATGGACCAGACAATATTGCAGAGTTTATTTATCATTGTAAAAAGATTTGTTCAAAGGAATAATTATGAATGCACCAACCACAGGCAATATAGTGAAATATGCCCAAGTAGGCGCATGTTTTATATCCATAATTAAAATGGCCAATAAAAACATATTGCAGAAAAGCAAGTTGTATATGGCTTCTAATTTACGGTCTCTTGTCCTCCTAATCTCCCTTAGGGAATCAATTACAATTTGAGTGTTTTCGTCCATGCCCGCCTCCCATTACTTCCTTTTGTCGTTCATTTTCTTTACTGCTTCAAAAGCTTTAATTACATCATCAATGGCTTTTTCATTCATTTCCTTGATTTCAGCCTCTGTAAGAGTCTTGCCTGTTTCATCATAAGTCTTAATATCTTTTTCCATTCCGTTTTCGAAGTATTGAATCGTACGGATTGCTCCACCCGGCGGGCTATTGTTAAAGAAATAAACTCGTTGTCCCCTCTGAGGCCCTTGCAATTACTTAGATTATCTGATTTTCTCAGTGTTAGTGTCAATCTTTTCTTAGATTTTCTTTTTTGAAACCCTATTTTCGAAGCTGGAGCAACTATTTGAGGCTGGGGCTAAGATGCCCGTCCATAACGGGCGCCTCTTTCCTCTGAAAAGGTTAAGGGATTATGCGGCTTGTAAATTGGCATTAAAGGATAAGAACAAGATACTATGCCATATTGAGAAAAACCCTTCTATTTGCTATAATGCGGAACGATTTAAAAATCACCCACGGAGGAATAATGAAACTACGCAACAGCTTGCTCGCTCTGCTTGCCGCGCTTCCCTTGATGCTCTCGGCGGCGGACTGGCCGTGCTTCAACGGCCGAAGACAGGACAACATCTCGCCCGACACAGGACTTCTCAAGGAATGGCCGGCGGAAGGACCAAAACTTCTCTTCAAGTTCGACAAGTGCGGAAAAGGATATTCTTCCGTGTCAGTCGTTGGAGACACCATATATACGGCAGGCGATTTTGAGGATGACTGCATGGTAATCGCGCTTGACTCTTCCGGAAAGCAGAAATGGGCTGCTCCGGCCGGCGGGACCTGGAACAGCAGCTACCCCGGCACCAGGGCGACGCCCACCATTGACGGCGATAATCTATACATTATGAACGCGCTCGGCGAAATAAACTGCCTAAACGCGAAAGACGGAACCGTAAAATGGACGACCAATGTCTCCTTCAAACTCAAAGGCAAAAAGGGGAACTGGGGCTACGCCGAATCCCCGCTAGTAGACGGCAACAACCTGCTCTGCATGGTTGGAAGCGCGGAAAAACTCCTCGTCGCGCTTGACAAGAACACCGGCAAAGAAGTCTGGGCCACCAAGAACACGCTCGGCGACTCCGCCTCCTACTGCACGCCGGTCATTGTTAACCAAATGAGCCTGCGCACGGTGATCACAATGTCTCAGAAGAATGTGGTCGGCATTGATCCCAAGACCGGAGAGCTGCTCTGGTCCTTCCCCCATCCGACAAAATATGACGTAAACGCTTCAACCCCGGTCTATTACAAAGGGTATGTCTATGTTTCATCCGGCTACGGCACAGGCAACGACTGCTACCTGATCTCCGATTACGGCAGGAGCGTGACCAAGCAGTGGGCTAACACGCTGATGGATAACCACCACGGCGGCCTGGTAGGCCTTGACGGCTATGTTTACGGCTCGGCGGAAAGATCCTTCCTGTGCCTTGAGCTTGCAACAGGCAAAGCCGCGTGGAACGCTAAGGATATCGGCAAGGGCTCTGTCACTTACGCCGACGGAATGCTCTACACCTTGAGCGAGCGCGGAAAACTGGCGCTGGTGGAGGCCTCCCCTTCCGCGGAAAAG
>CAIWRR010000055.1 GCA_903915125.1 Candidatus Firestoneibacteriota bacterium
TAAGAGCTGGCTTGAGAAGGAATTCGTCCCGAGGTACGGCAGGTGACAAATGAAAGAAGATAAACTCCGGTTCAAACATACTGACGGCAAACCTGGATTCAGCGGCCTGATTGGAAAAATCAGAATGCGTCTCGGGATAAAACGGTCCGATTTCAGGGTAAAGCCGGGTCTTTACGCGCTGAATTCGCCGGGCACGGGTTCTCCTGTGCTTGTTTCCGCTAATTACAAATTGAGTTTTGATGTTTTGCGCGCCGCCGCCGGTAATTTGGACGCGTGGATACTTGTTCTTGATACTAAAGGCATAAATGTGAGGTGCGCCGCGGGCAAGGGAACATTCGGAACGGAAGAATTGATAAAACGGGTGAAAAAATCCGGCCTTTCAAAATACCTGTCCCATAAGGCGCTTATTCTTCCTCAGCTCGGGGCAAGCGGAGTTGCGGCCCATAAAGTAAAAGCAAAGACGGGTTTTACCGTAAAATTCGGCCCCGTGGAAGCTTATGACCTGAGAAAATACCTGGAAAACGGGCAGAAGTGCGATGAAGCAATGAGGACAATTAGTTTTCCGCTTGCCGAAAGGTTAGTGCTGACGCCGGTGGAAATGGTGCTCTCCTGGCCGTTGCTTCTGGGATCCGTGTTGTTATCGGTTCTGTGCGCCATTATTTCCGGCGGCCTTCCGGTATTTTTATCACTCCTATCCTTGTCGGTGCTTACTATCCTGACCGGCACGCTGCTGGTTCCCGCGCTCCTTCCATATATACCCGGTTCCTCTTTTGCCTGGAAGGGCTGGATAACGGGCGTTATTTCTTCGGTTATATATTTACTGCTGGCAGGTATTTCCTCGGCTGTTTTTATTGCTGGCGCGCTATTTCTCTTTCCGGCCATATCGGCGTTTCTTGCCCTTAATTTTACGGGTTCAACCACCTTTACTTCGCCGTCAGGCGTGAAGAAAGAAATGCTTTATGCCATTCCTTTCTGCGCAATCTCCGCGGCGGCAGGGCTTGTTTTTCTGCTCTACTTTGCTTTCAGGGGGCTTTCCCTATGAGATACCTGAAGAATGTTTCAACGCTAAAAATTGACAGGAAAAAATGCACCGGCTGCGGAATGTGCGCGGTAGTCTGCCCGCACAGAGTTATAAAGGTCGCGGAGAGAAAGGCCTGGATTATTGAGCCTGATCTTTGCATGGAATGCGGGGCGTGCGCGGTCAACTGCCGCGAAAACGCGGTCAGCGTAAAGAGCGGAACCGGTTGCGCCTACGGAATGATCCTTGCGAAGCTAAAGGGCAGCAGCGAAGAATGCGAGTGCGAGTGTGGTTAAAGGAAATAAAAGTTTGTAACGTTCATAACGTAAATATTATTGGGCATGGTCTGCCAGGGTTTGTGTTATGCCGCAATCGGCAAAAATAGAGCGACCATAGATTGTTTTAGCGATTTGTGGTTTTGCGTATTTTTTTCTTAGCTTTTTCTTTTGGTTCAGGAAGCTCGTTGGATGTTATTCTTATCAATTCCCCCATCCAAGCCCTGTCTTCTATCTTGTCCTCTATCAGGAAGCTCAACTTAGCTCCGGGATATGCCGCTGCTTCAACGGGTTCACCGATATATTTCCGTCCTCCGGCGGTCTGTTTTACAAAAAGCCGGTTATCGCAGACAAGCGCTACCACCTTAGCGTTGCAATAAATAGCGTACTCCCCGAACATTTTCCGTGAAGTTATCTTGCCTGCACCGGCCATGGTCTCCATTATGAAATCAACAAAAGACTGGTCTGATGCCATTTGCCTCCGACTATTGTCCTATTCGCTAATGGGATTTACGTTGCAAGCGCTATTCTGTTATGCCAGACGTAGTCTGGCATGAAAGATATACTACCTCTCAGAACAAGACGCACGAAGTGCGGCTTACAAACTTTTTTTTCGTTTAGTTATTCTTCACATCCAAACACAGCAGCTCCGAAGGCAGCCTCACATAAAGTTTCCCATTTGCGAGTACCGGCATCACAAAGCCGATGATGCTCGGGCCGTCAAAGAACTTTCCGTCCGCTTCAAACATATTGTCCATTTTCCCCAGCACCTTATAGCCGTCCTTTGAAGCGTCAACAAGCATAAGGGATTTGAAGCCCCGGACGAATAAAAGCCCGTCCGCTCCCATAATTGAACAGCCGACGGTGAACCTGTCGCCTTTCCAGAGTACTGCACCGCTGTTTTCATCAATACATTCCACCCATCCCTGGTACTTGCTGAAGACATCGCTGTAATCGGTGACGCCGATAGCGAAATAAGCGTTATTCTGTTTTACCGCCTGTCCCCAGATTATTCCAATATTGTTCTTCCAGAGTACCTTGCCGGTTGAAGCTTCAACCTGGCAGGCCGCACCGAAGGAGGCGGGATAAAATAATTTGCCCTCATTTTGCACGGGAACTCCCAAGCCGGTTTTGTATTTTCCGTTTATAGGTTCACTCTTCCAGACTGCTTTTCCATCCGCGGGATTTAAGCCAACCAGGCAGCTGTTCATATATGTCGCCGCGAGTTTCTTGCCATTCACGGTTATAGCCGAGACGGAGCCTGCATCCTTCGGGCTCTTGGTTGATTTAGAATCATCCTGCCAGGTCCACGCGGTCTTTCCCGTTGCGCCGTTTATCCCGATAAGCATCGGGGTCTTGTCGCTTTTGTAGGCGGGGAGGACTATAATCCCATCTATCACAACCGGGGAAGCGGAAAAGGCTTTCAAATCCATCTTTATAAGATCGGCAACAGGACAGGTGTCTTTTGTAAGGTCAGCCTGCCAGACCATAGAGCCGTTCTTTCTGTCGAGACAGGTAAGCACTCCCATCA
>CAIWRR010000056.1 GCA_903915125.1 Candidatus Firestoneibacteriota bacterium
CTTTGATGTCCAAATACATATTTGTAACAGGCGGCGTTGTTTCATCTCTCGGAAAGGGCATCACCAGTTCCTCCATCGGCTGTCTCCTGGAAACCAGGGGGCTCAAAGTAACCCACCAGAAATTCGATCCCTACATCAATGTTGATCCCGGCACCATGAACCCCTACCAGCACGGCGAAGTCTTTGTGACTGATGACGGCGCCGAGACTGACCTTGACCTGGGGCATTACGAGAGGTTCAGCAGCGCCTGTATGGGAAAAGACAACAATGTGACAACAGGCCAAATCTACTATTCCGTCATCTCCCGGGAAAGAAAGGGCGATTATCTCGGCAAGACTATCCAGGTGGTTCCGCACATCACGAATGAAATAAAAGACAGAATCCTTAAGGTAAACAAGGACAATAAATACGATGTGACCATCGTCGAAATAGGCGGCACGGTCGGCGATATAGAAAGCCTTCCTTTCCTGGAGGCCATCAGGCAATTCAGAAAGGACGTGGGGCGCGATAACGTGATTTATGTGCACGTGACGCTTCTCCCATATATAGAGACGGCGGGAGAGCTAAAGACCAAGCCGACCCAGCACAGCGTCGCGCAGCTGAGGAATATCGGTATTCAACCGGACATTCTTATCTGCCGCACCCAGCATCCCATCTCTAAGGAACTGAGGGCCAAAATATCAATGTTCTGCAATGTCGACGAGGAAGGCGTTATCCAGTGCCAGGACGCCCAGAGCGTTTATGAAGTTCCCCTGCTCTTTAAGGAAGAAGGGCTGGATATCATAGTAATGAAGCTCTTGAACCTCAGGTTCGGAAAGCAGGATGTTTCAGCGTGGGAAAAAGTCGTAGAGAGGATAAAGTTCCCGGCGAAGACGGTAAATATCGGCATAGTAGGCAAATATATAGAGCTTAAAGAAGCATATAAAAGCATCACGGAATCCTTCGTGCATGCAGGCGTACCCAACAACGCAAAAGTCCACTTAACATGGATTGACGCCGATGATGTGATCAAGAACGGCGCGAAGAAGGCGCTTGAAGGTATTTCCGGCGTGCTTGTGCCGGGCGGGTTCGGGTCGCGCGGTATTGAAGGAAAAATAGAAGCTATCAGGTACGCCAGGGTAAACAAGATCCCTTTCTTCGGCATCTGTCTGGGAATGCAGTGCGCGGTCATAGAGTTCTCGCGCAATGTCTGCGGTCTTGACAAGGCCAATAGTACTGAATTTGATGAAAAGACGGCGCATCCGGTCATCTCACTGCTGGAGAGCCAGCACGGGGTTGAAAACAAGGGCGGCACTATGCGGCTCGGCGCGTGGGACTGCAAGCTGGTTAAAGGCACGCACGCGGAGGCGGCCTACGGGAAAGAGATGATTTCAGAGCGGCACAGACATAGATTTGAGTTTAACAACGATTACAAGGAAAAACTAACGAAGAAAGGGCTGCGCGTTGCCGGGACTACCAAGGATGGAAAGTTGGTTGAGATAGTCGAGGTTGCTGACCACCCATGGTTTGTCGGAGTTCAGTTTCATCCCGAATTCAAATCGCGCCCGCTCTGCCCGCACCCGCTATTCCGCGATTTTGTGAAGGCCTCCATAGAAAAGAACGGGCACGAAAAGGGAAAGAAGGCAAAGCATGCTTAGCCAGAAAGAACTTCAGAAAAAAATATTTTCAGGCAAAGGCTTTTTCCTGATGGCCGGCCCGTGCGTGATAGAATCTGAAGGCCAGTGCCTGGAGATTGCCAAAGAAGTTAAAAAGCAGGCAGCTGCTCTCGGAATAACATATATTTTCAAGGCTTCTTACGACAAAGCGAACAGGACTGCCGTGGAAAACTTCAGAGGTCCTGGGCTGGTTGAGGGGATTAGGATTCTCGGAAAGATAAAAGAGAAGGCGGATGTTCCTGTTGTCACGGACTTTCATTGCAAGCATGACATAGACGCCATTTCGGCGGTTGCCGACATAATCCAGATACCCGCGTATCTCTGCCAGCAAACAGACCTTACTCTTAAGGCCGGCGAGACCGGAAAAATAGTTAACATAAAAAAGGGGCAGTTTCTCGCTCCCTGGGACATGAAAAAGATAGCGGAGAAAGTAAAGACCACCGGCAATGACAAGATTATGCTTACCGAGCGCGGTTCGGTTTTCGGATACAATAATCTGGTAGTTGATATGCGTTCCTTCCTGCTTATGAAAGAGCTGGGTTATCCGGTTGTCTTTGACGCGACTCACGCCATAAGGATTCCCGGTTTCACGAGCGCGGATTCAAGAGGCGGCCAGCCGAGGTTTGTTGCGCCGCTCGTCAACGCCGGCGTAGCCGCGGGCGCGGACGGACTCTTCATAGAGACTCACCCGCAGCCTTCCAAGGCGCTCTGCGACGCTTCTTCGGTATTTCCGCTCAAGGAAATGGGGAAGCTGTTGAAGAAAGCGGTTGCAATACACGAGCTGGTTTCCGGAAGAAAATAAATAGGATGGTTGGAGGGTTAGAGGGTTGGAGGCTTAAAGGCTAGCAGGGAATGGAGCATGGTTCACTCAAAATAATTCGTGAGTTTTTAATTAGCAATCAGCAATAAGTAATTAGTAATCCGGCTGAGCCGGTAGGCGAGACCATGGTAAATGACGCGAGACTAATAAAAGAAGCAAAGAGAGTCCTCCGGATTGAGAGCGAGGCCGTAAAGGCGCTTGCATCCTCCATCAACGGCGATTTCGTAAAAGCCGTGAACCTTCTCTATTCCTGCAAGGGCAGAGTAATAGTTACCGGGATGGGAAAGGCCGGTATTATTGGAAGGAAAGCGGCCTCTACATTTGCCTCTACGGGAACTCCGGCGCTATTCCTGCATCCGGCTGAAGGCGTGCACGGCGACCTTGGGACGGTAATGTCGCGTGATGTCGTTGTGATGATCTCAAACAGCGGCGAAACCGAAGAAGTGCTTGAGATAATGCCGGCGATAAAACGCATAGGCGCAAAACTTATTTCTCTGACTGGAGTATCGGATTCCACCCTTGCAAAAAACAGCGATATTACCCTGAAAGTCACAGTTAAAGAAGAGGCCTGCCCGCTTGGGCTGGCCCCGACGGCTTCAACTACCGCCCAGCTTGCCATGAGCGATGCTTTAGCAGTGGCCCTGCTCGTAAAAAGAGGGTTCAAAGAATCGGATTACGCCTTCCTTCATCCGGCGGGAAGCCTTGGCAGGAAGCTGGCGGTTGTTGAAGGGATAATGAGAAAAGGCGCGGAAGTTCCGGCGGTGCGCGGAAGCGACAGCATGGAAAAGGCCATAGTTGAAATGACCGGGAAAAAAATGGGCTGCACCGCGGTAACAGATGCAAATGGAAAACTGGCTGGGATAATTACCGACCAGGACCTGCGCAACAGGCTGAAAACCGATAAAAATATCCTGAAACGGAAAGCAAGAGAAGTGATGAACCCGCACCCGAAGACCATAAGCAAGGACGCGCTGGTAAGCGAAGCCATAAGGGTAACCGAAGAGAAGTCCATAAGCACCCTGCTGGTAGTAGGCAAGCCGCGGCAGCTGCTCGGAATTGTGCACCTGCATGATCTGCTTAAACTATAACGCCCAAGAGGCGCGGTAATTACACGGAGGTTAGGATGAAAAAGTTTCTGTTGTTGTTCCTGTTCTCGGGATTACTTTTCGCAGACTCAATGGAAAACGCTGAATACCTGCTCAACGATCAGCTTAATTACTGCAAAGATCCTACGGTAAAGACGACAGTGAAGATTCTTAAACGCGTGGGCAGTCTAATTATTACGGATCAGGAATCCGAAGGGGCAGCTCCGGTTCCGACTCAGGCGGAAAAAGAGGCAGGCTTCCAGCTCTTTACCCGGAACTGTTTGAATCCCATTAATTATAATTCTGTGCCGGGAAAGGGCGACTCGCGGGATTCTGCGGATATGTTCGCTTCTCTCGGGCAGTGTGAAAGCATTCAGATTGGAATGATACCGCTGACTGACTTAAAAGGCGTCAAAGCAGCTGTCTCGGATTTTTCAAGCCCGGCAGGCAGCATTCCGGCATCGGCTTTTGATGTGAGATGGGTAAGGTATCTGGCCGGAGGCGGGAATGTACATCAGACATATCTGATGTCTCCGGAAATAATGGAGTCCTTCACTTCTGTGGACCTTAAATCAGGAATTACTTACCAGTTCTGGGTAACGGTAAAGGTTCCGGAAACTGCCAAAGGCGGAGTCTATAACGGATCAGTTTTGATAGCCGTTCCGAACAAAAAGCCGTGCGAAGTAAAAATAAAACTGGAAGTAATACCCGTAACGCTTGAGAAGGGCGTCGGATATTTCGGTTTCTGGTACGGAAATGAAGATCCGGCGGTTACGCGCAGGGAAATAAATGATTTGAAAGATTACGGGTTAACGACCGGGACCGGAATTCACATGCCTACCGTTTATAAGAATGGAGCCATTACTGTTGATCCGGACGGCGTTTATGTGAAATTTGCCAAGGCCGTCCTGGAGAGCGGCTGGAAAATAATGGAAGTGAACATAAGCAGTTTTGGCGGCATCCCGGAAGTGCAGAAATTGGGTCTTTTCTCTCCGGAGTTCAACCGCCTCGCGAAAGGCTGGGTGGAAAAAGTCAAGAAGGTCTATGACGACAACAAACTTGGCACCTGCATGATAAATGTCTACGACGAACCCAGGGAAAAGTCAATGTGCCGTCCCGGGATAAATATCTCTTATGAGGACACCATACAATATCTGAAAATTATTAAGTCTGTTCCCGGCGTA
>CAIWRR010000057.1 GCA_903915125.1 Candidatus Firestoneibacteriota bacterium
AGAAAACCTCACCCTTTAGGGTGAGGATGAATCCGGCATGAATAATATTAACACACCTATAAAGAGAAACTCCGGCCTTCAGGCCGCAGAGTTTCATAAGCCACAGCTTTGCTGTGGCTTGTTCTGAGAGGCAAGATATTGTTAATGCCGGACTCCGTCTGGCACAGCAGAATAACATTCATAAGGTTTTTTAGCCGCACTTCGTGCGTCTTGTTCTGAGAGGTAAGATATATTTCATGCCGGACTCCGTCCGGCATAACAGAATAACGTTCGTAACGTTTATCTTTACGGAAACAGGAGTGAGAATGCTTTTTTGTTTACAGCGGTACAGAGGCTGGCAGGATAAAATATGAAGAATAATTATTGGGCGAAGACCATAAGGACTTTTACGAGCGTGCTTCCTGTCTCAAAAAGCAGAACGGGCGGGTGCGCGAGATGCGGAAAGTGCTGCAGTTTGCCCAATAAATGTTTTTTTCTGGGAGTTCAAAAAGACGGAAACGCGTATTGCACCATTCATTCCATACGCCCCTTAAACTGCAGGAAGTATCCCAGGACCGAAAAGGAGTTGTTAACAGGAGAAACATGCGGATTTAAGTTTGAATGTTAAGGTTTCGGAACCCCGCCCTTCCCTATCATTAATGCGCCTATAAATACCCCGATAGAAATGACCAGCATTCCACCCAGAGTCAGAGCATTTATCTTATCGTGAAGCATAATCCAGGAAAGCACAAGCACAAAAACAAAACTTAAGCCGAAGAAGGGAAAAATCTCGTTTAGGGTGGCGGTAGACAGCGCCGCGAACCAGATAATTGAGCTTGAAATAGAAACAATACAGCCAAGCACGAACGAGACATTTGTAATAAGCTTGAAAAAAGAAGGCAGGAGGTTGTTCATCGTAATCTCTACCTCGGCCTGGCTTATGCCTTTTTTCCAAAGGACCTGGCCCAGCGCGAGCAGAAAGACGGATGAGACTGCAAGAACTATCGTTATAAATTTCATCGCTCAATAATACCAGAGAAACCAATAAATTACAAGTCATATTCAACCCCATGCTTCGCTGGCCATTAGGAGATAAGTAATAGAATAATAGGCGCCTTTCTGATAAAATTCGAGATGACTTCACCGGAGAAGATACTGATAGTAGGCACGCCAAATGTTGGGAAAAGCGTTATTTTCAACGCGCTCACGGGGCGCTACGCAACGGTTTCAAACTATCCCGGAACGACTGTCGATGTTTTCCGCGGCCCCTGCAAAATTTGCGGCGGGGCCTACGAGATAATAGACACCCCCGGAATGTATTCCCTGGTCCCCGTCACCGAAGAAGAAAGGGTTTCCAGGACAATACTGCTCAAGGAAAAAGCCCGCGCGGTAATCCACGTTATTGACGGCAAGAACCTTGAACGCATGCTTCCTTTTACGCTCCAATTGATTGACGCCGGCCTTCCGGTCATCCTGGTCTTAAATATCATGGATGAAGCAGAAAGGCTTGATATCAGGATTGACGCGGTGAAGCTTTCAAAGGAATTGGGACTGCCCGTGATACTGGCGGCGGGAGCTTTGAACCGCGGCATACAGGAACTAAAAGACGCCATCGATTCCTTTGAGCCCTCAAACGCATCAGCTTTACCGCTGGATTCCCGCATAGAGAAATTCGTTTTGGACAATAAGGGCTTGCTCAGGAAAAATTACGGCGTGGCGGAACGGCTGATGCTCCTCTGGCTGCTGCAGGAGGATCCTGAGATAGCGGCGCTTGTGAAAGCAAAGGAACCTGCGGCGTTTAGGAAGCTTGCGGCCGCCGGAAAAGTACTCTCAGGGAAATATCGAGACCATATGAGTTATGCGCTGGCTCTGTTAAGGCAAAAGCGCGCCAGTATTATCGCCGGAAAATGCGAGATCTCTCCGGAAAAGCCGCGGCTGCTCGCTGAGGAGGCGCTGAGCCGGCTTACGATGCACCCGCTTTTCGGGCTCGTGATACTTGGCTTCGTGCTTTTTGCGGTCTATGTCGTCGTCGGAATCTTTGGTTCAAAGATTTGCGTGGATTACATCGAAAACAATATCTTCGGCGTATATATTATTCCTCCAATCACGAGGTTTGTTGAGGCCGTATTTCCCTGGCCGGCGGTTCAAGACCTGCTCGTTCATGACTACGGCATCTTTAGCCTCGGCATCAGGTATTCGTTTGCAATAATTCTTCCCATAGTTTCATTATTCTTTTTTATGTTTGCCATAATAGAAGACAGCGGGTATTTGCCGCGGCTGGCTATGCTCATAGACAAGATTTTTAAAATGATGGGCCTCTCCGGACGCGCTGTCATACCTATGGTGCTGGGCCTCGGCTGTGATACCATGGCGACCATAGTTACCAGGACTCTGCCGAGTTTGCGCGAGAGAGTAATTGCCACATTTCTGTTGGCGCTGGCAATTCCCTGCTCCGCCCAGCTCGGCCTTATAATGGGCCTGCTTTCGGCGAACATTACGATGTTTTTAGTCTGGTTTGCGGCTATTTTTCTGATTTTTATAGTTGTCGGCTGGTTGAGCGCGAAAATACTTCCCGGCGAGGCTCCGGTCTTCTTCATAGAGGTGCCGCCCCTCAGGCTTCCTAAATTTAAAAATCTGATAATCAAGACCTATACTCGCCTTGAGTGGTATCTGAAAGAGGTTATCCCGATGTTCATTCTCGTAAGCCTGCTTATTTGGGCGGGGCGGCTGACAGGGCTCTTCCAGCTGGCTATGAAGGCGCTGAACTATCCCGTAAAATGGATAGGCCTTCCGGAAAAGACAAGCGAGGCTTTTCTTTACGGATTTTTCCGCAGGGATTACGGGGCGGCGGGCCTTAGGGATATGGCCGGCTCGCTCACGCACAACCAGCTGGTGGTGGCTCTTGTTACCATTACCCTGTTTTTGCCCTGTGTTGCCCAGTTTATAGTTATGGTAAAAGAGCGGGGAATCAAGACAGGTCTTTATATCTCCGGGCTGGTCCTGGTGATAGCTTTTGCCTCGGGTTTCGCGCTGAACCGGCTCCTGAACCTGTTAAGGATTACCCTGTAATTTCACGGCGCAAAGGCGTAAAATGGCTGAATATAAATGCGGCTTGTGCGGCAGGGAGTTTCGAAAGGAAGAAGCTCTGACCGCGTGCGTAAGCTGCCCCTTCCACAAGGGCTGCAAACTTATAAAATGCCCGAACTGCGGGTACGAGTTTCCCCGGGAGCCGGGCTGGCTTAAAAAACTTCTGGGGCGCGGAGAAAAAAATGCTAAGCGAAAAAGCTGAAGAAGTGCTTGAGGCCCTCTGGATTCAGACGGTGGAAAACAAAGAGAAGACGGTCGATCTTTCCTCCATCTGCGTCTCCGATTCCGACGAAACTTTAAAGGAACTGCAGGATAAAAAATTAATTAAGCAGGGAAAGAACGGCTTCCGGCTGGCCGGCGACGGCGAAACGGCCGCCCGGGACGTGGTAAGAAGGCACCGGCTCGCGGAGCGGATGCTCACCGATGTTTTAAATATCAAGGACGCCTCGGTCCACGAATCCGCCTGCAAGTTCGAGCATGTGCTGCACAAGGGCGTTGACGAGGCGATCTGCACCATGCTCGGGCATCCGAAGACCTGCCCGCACGGGACTCCGATACCGCCCGGGAAATGCTGCCTGAAAAAGGCGAAGGCCTCCGATGTGCGGGTTGTCGGCGCGCTCGCGGAGCTTAAGGCGGGTGAGAAAGGCAAGATTGCCTATATACAGGCTTCAAGCAGGGAGAACCTGAATAAGATGATGGCGATGGGAGTCCTGCCCGGAAATACCATACAGCTGCTGCAGAACTTTCCGTCTTACCTTTTTAAGGTGGGAAATTCCCAGTTCGCGGTTGACTCTCTGATAGCGAGGGAAATCTTTGTGAGGATAGAACATTGACGGAAGAAAACGGGCAGACAGAGTGCGCGCCCAGGAAGAACCGGAAGGCGCTGGTGGTTCTCGGGGTGACGCTTATTATAGTTTCGTCCATCAGGTATTATCTGCCCTTCCATATTTACTTCCTTGATATTTCGATGAAACACAAAATATTCTTTTCCGGGTTGACAATCGGCGTTGCCGAACTGCTTTTCTGGTTCGGCTTATTTTTGGTCGGAGAAGAGTTTGTGAAAAAACACTGGGACAGGCTCAGTCCGGCGAAGTGGTTCAGGAAAAAGAAGTAAAACCCTTCCATATATGATAAAATCACATCTGCCATGGATAAACATCCTTTCATAGACAAAGTCAGAATATTCGTCAAAGCAGGCACAGGCGGCAGCGGCTGTCTAAGTTTTCGCAGGGAAAAGGGCGTGCCTTTCGGGGGCCCCGACGGCGGAAACGGAGGCGACGGAGGCAGCGTCACGCTTGTCGGGAATTCCGGGCTTTCCACCCTCATAGATTTCCGGTATAAACCTCACTTTGAGGCCGAGCGGGGCGAGCACGGCATGGGTAAGAACATGTACGGGCGCAACGCCAAAGACATGACTATCCTGGTTCCTCTGGGTACGGTGGTGAAGGATTTTGACTCGGGGGAAGTGCTCGGGGAGATACTCAACGAACACGACCGACTGCTCATCGCCAAAGGCGGCAAGGGCGGCCGGGGCAACACCTCCTACAAATGTTCTACCAACCGCGCGCCCAAATCCTTTGAGTACGGCGAGGAAGGGGAAGAGAAAACCATAGTCCTCGAGCTAAAATCCATCGCGGATGTGGGCATCATAGGTTACCCGAACGCCGGCAAGTCCACGCTTCTCTCTAAGATCTCAAAGGCCAATCCCAAGATAGCGAATTATCCTTTCACAACGCTTTCGCCGAATCTCGGCGTGGTCAGAATAGAGCCGGGGGTCAGTTTCACCTGGGCGGACATTCCCGGGCTGATTGACGGCGCGCATACCGGGGCTGGGCTCGGAGGCGAAATACTGCGCCACGTGGAGAGGACAAAAATACTTGTTCATATGGTGGATGTCTCGGCGGACGAACGCGACCCTGTCGCCGATTATACGAACATCAACAAGGAGCTCGCGCTCTACAGCAAGGAACTCGCGAAAAAACCGCAGGTCGTCGCCGCGAATAAACTGGATATGCCCGGGGCGAAGAAGAACTATGAGCTGCTTAAGAAACACCTGGCAAAGAAGAAAGTGAAACTCTTTCCGATAGCGGCAATGAAGGGGGAGGGGTTGAAAGAACTTGTATTTGAGGTATTTAATAAATACAAAAAGCTAAAAGATAAAAGTTTGTAACGTTCTTAACGTTTATAACGTAAAACGCGGGAAAAAGTTTGTAAAGTTATAAGGTTTATAATGTTTGTAAAGTAAAGGCAAGACAAAATATCTGAGCCAGGCAAATAATTCCGGAATTATGCAAGGCTGGTTATTGTTTTTACCTTTACTTTTGAGAATAGTATCCTCAATGTCCCGGCGAGGCTATGGCTATGAAAAAATACTTTGCACTGTTGGTTTTGGTTGTAATGTTGGCGTCGTGCAATTCTAAAGTCGAAGTTCAAAAGAGAACCCTCATCCCGCTGCCTAAAAGCGCTTCGGCTGACGCAATGAAATGGATACCCGGGAAGTACCTGCTCGCGGGAGTCTCCGAAAAGGCCGGCAATATCTTCACTCTTGACGTTTCCTCGGGAAAAACAAAGAAACTCGCGGAGCTCTCCAATTCCAGAAGCATCAACGACCTTTTTCAGAAACTCTGCATTGTCCCGGACGGCAGGCGGATAGTCTACTCCGATTCCGGCTCGCTGGTATGCCTGGAAATTGACGGGCTGAAGAAGAGGAGAATAAAGACGGAGGGCAACCCGCTTTTTGCGGCGGCTTCGCCGGACAGCAGGTTTCTTGCTTATGCGTCGCTAAAAGGCGTATTTGTCGTCACCCTGGAAGGGACGGGAAACCGTTTGCTTTCAAAGGATCCCGCGCTCTTTCTTCAGTGGTCTCCGGACGGCAAAAAGATTGCCTATGTTAAACAGCCCGAAGGAAAGGTAAAGATATATTCCGTGGAGGGAGAAAAGCTGAAGAGTTTCACGGAAGGGGCGCAGGGCCTGCTCTGGTTTCCGGATTCAAAGAAACTGCTGGTGGTGAAAGCCCTTGAGTTCGGAACGGCTGACGCGGGAAGCGGTTCCTATTCCCGCCTTGCCTGGTTCACAACGCTTCCCAATCCGGCAGGGACGGCTGATTCAACCTGGCTCTCGCTTTCTCCGGATGGCGGGAAAGTTGCCTATAACTTCGGTGAATTAAAGCCGCAAATGGAAAAGAATGAAAAAGGTAAAGAGGAAAAGGTTTACTACCAGGAGAACAGCGACATTTATATGCTGGACCTGAAAACGGGAAGTACGGTAAATGTCACGGGGACCCCGGATGACTGGGAACTTTATCCCGAGTATTCGTGGGACGGGAATTATATCTTCTGTTATAAAAAAAGGCAGTCTGGCAAGGATTACATTTTAACCCCGCAGCTGATAGATATGAGGTGAAAATGAAAATATATATAATGACAGACCTTGAAGGCGCGGCAGGAGTGGTTCATTTTGACCGCAATCGTGAAAATAATGAAACCTCCTATAATCAGC
>CAIWRR010000058.1 GCA_903915125.1 Candidatus Firestoneibacteriota bacterium
TGCGGCTGCGTGACTTACAAAGGACGCCTGACGGCTTGTTTCCTAAAACCTTACAGCGGGTTAACCGGCGTTTTCTTTGTCGGCTTCGGGGGCTTTTGCCAGGCCCGATTCGTCAATTTCTTCCAGCTTGACGGATATTATCCTGGAAACTCCGGGTTCGGTCTGGGTGACGCCGTAGAGCACGTCGGCGGTTTCCATGGTTATCTTATTGTGGGTTATCATTATAAATTGTACATTCGGGAATGAGCCTGTCAGCATGTCCCTGAACCTTACTACATTTGAATCATCAAGAGGCGCGTCTATTTCGTCAAGTATGCAAAACGGCGAAGGCTTAACCATAAAGACAGCGAAAAGCAGTCCGATTGCGGTCATCGCGCGTTCTCCGCCGGAAAGCATTGCGACATTCTGCGGGCGCTTGCCAGGAGGCCTTGCGATTACTTCGATGCCCGTTTCGAGCAGGTTCTCCTCGTCAAGGAGTATCAGGTCCGCGTGCCCTCCATTGAAGAGTTTCCTGAAAACTTCGTTGAAGTTGTTCTTGATCTTCACAAATGTCTCAAGGAAGAGCTGTTTTGTAGTCGTATTGAGCTGGTTAATGGTCTTTACCAGTGAACTCTTCGCTTCTGAAAGATCTTTCTCCTGCGTTGAGAGGGTGTTGTAGCGCTCTGTCAACTCCGCGTACTCGTCCATCGCCAGCATATTAACAGGACCAATTTCCTCTATGCTTTTTTTAAGCTCGGCAATTTTTTCCGCGGCAGCTTCCGGAGCGAGCGAATTAAGCGTCAGATAATCGCTCTCAAGAGTAAACCCTTCCAGCTCCAGTCGGTAATCCTTTTTAACCTGCTCCCTGATGCCGCCCGCCTTTGACTGCATACGGCTTATGCTAATCAAGTTTTCAAAGGACTTCTTCTGTTTTACTTCGTGGTCCTTTCGGAGCAGCCGCAGGCGCTCTTCGTCCCGGTAGAAGGCTTCTCTGATAGTTTCGTTGCTTTTTCTTTCTTCGCTGACCGAGTTTTCAAGCTGCTCTTTCCTTTCCTTGTTCTCGCTCAGGAACTTTTGAAGCTCCCGCGCCTCCTCCGCGTTCCGTACTACAGAGGAGTTCTTGGCTTCTATCTCCTTAAGGTACATCTTTCTGCTCACCTGTATCTCTTCAAGATTCAACGCGAGCCTGTCAATGTCGTTCTTCAGGTTAATCTCTTTCTGCTCCAGGAAGGTAAGCCTCACCTTAAGGTCGGTAAAAACGACATTATCCGCCTCTTCGTTCTTTCTTGCGTCAGCGATGGAATTCTCGAGTTCTTTTATTTTTGCGTTGTGCCCTGCGTGTTTCTCATCAACCCATTTCATCTTTTCTTTCACGGCGCCGCCGTTCTTTGCCAGGCTTTCCAGCTCACCGTCAAGCTGGGCTATCTCTGCCTCAATCACCTTCTCAAACTTGCACGCCCTGTCCAGATCGGCAACAAAAGCCTGTTCTTCATGCTTTTTCGCGACCGTACCTTCGACATCTTGAAGGATGAGGAAAAGAGGTTTAACTTTCTTAAGGTAGGAATTCCATTTCTCGCGCAGGCCTGAAACTATCGCCTTAAGCGCGCCAAAATCAGAAACTTTTGCCGCTTCCTTAAAATCTGCTTCTATGAGAACTTCCGCCTCGCCAGCCTTAGCAACTTCGTCAGCGGTATATTCATAAATTTTTTCTGAAGAGGAAAACTTGCCGCTGTCTCCCAGAGCCGAGAGCGACTTTCTAAGCTCTTTCAATTTCGCGTCTATCACTTCGCGCTGACTTATGTACTCCTGTTTTTGCGCGAGCTTTTTTTCTTTCGCAGCCGCCAGCTCCGCAGCCCGGTTCTCGCAATTCTTCAGGTCGTTCCTTAAATGAACTGCTTCGTTCATAATATCAAAGAGCTGCACTTTAAACTCTTCCAGATTTTTGACATCATGCTTGTACTTGTCTTTAGCCGCGCGTATGGCGTCCATCTGCTTCGCTATCTTTTCTTTTTCAGAGGCAAGCGACGCTACGGTTTCGTTGTATTCCGCGATGGACCTGTCGGCCTGAGACTTAGCATTCTCGGCCTTCCTGTCCAGGTCGGCAGTCCTGGCGTTTATCTCTTCAGTTTCCCTGGCAATACGCTCTTTTGTTTCGCCGAG
Organism: Candidatus Firestoneibacteriota bacterium; assembly: GCA_903915125.1. GTDB lineage: Bacteria > Oederibacteriota > D2-FULL-39-29 > D2-FULL-39-29 > CAIOVX01 > CAIOVX01. The sequence goes on from CAIWRR010000058.1 coordinate 2,140, forward strand.
CATATTGATTTTATTGAACACATTATTCAGCTCGGCGGCGAGCCTGTAATACTCGTCCTGCTTGCCGGAGAGGTTCTTCTCTTCCTCAAATAGTTTTTTACGCCCTTCGACAAGCCTCGTCTCCTCATCCGTTATCCCCCTTTCCAGCGATTCGACTTCCGCTTTAAGGGCGGCCTCTCCGGAAGAAAGCTTGTCAAGCTCTGCCATGAGAGAGTTGTATTCAAGATGGCGCAGGGAGACTTCCACCTCGCGGAGCTCTTCGTTGAGTTTCTTGCTCTTCTCCGCCTTCTTCGCATAACGTTCAAGGCTTCCGACCTGCCTCTTAACCTCGCCGATGATATCCTTAATGCGCAGAAGGTTCTGTTCCGTCGCGTCAAGTTTCTTTAATGCTTCATCCCTGCGGAGCTTGTATTTGGAAATTCCGGCTGCCTCTTCAAATATTGCCCTTCTCTCCATTGGCCTGGCGGAGAGAATTGCGTCCATTTTCCCCTGTTCCATTATGTAGTAAGTATCTGTGCCGACGCCTGTATCCAGGAATAATTCGTTGATGTCCCTTAGGCGGCAGGGCGATTTATTGATGAAGTATTCGCAGTCCGCGCCGCGGAAGATTTGGCGCATAATTGTTGCTTCTTCGAAATCAAGGGAGAGCTGGCCTTTGGTCTCAGAGAAGGTAAGCCCTACTTCCGCCATACCAAGCTGGCGTCTGGTATCGGTGCCGTTGAAAATAACATTGTCCATCTGGTTTGATCTTAAGGATTTAGCGCTCTGCTCTCCGAGCACCCAGCGTATGGAGTCAACAACATTGGATTTGCCGGCGCCGTTTGGGCCGACAATGCAGGTTATACCGGGTTCAAAATTAATGACGGTTTTGTCCGCGAAGGATTTGAACCCGTATATTTCAAGTTTTTTTAGCTTCAAGCCTGTCAGATCCCCCAAAAGACACGAATTTGCCTAATCACAGACCTTGCTCTGCCGGTAAGACACAATAATCTCTGTAGTATGACGGCTGCCCGGCTTATACTACATATAGTATAGCGATTTTAAAGGTTTTGTCAATGGAAAGTTGGTTCTTATGGATTTTTCTTGTGGAAGGAGTTTCAGAAGGCACAACCTGTTGTATGCAACTATTTCAGGGCTTTTTCCATGGAAAGAACCATTTCCTGATATTTTCCAAGGTCCATATTTGAATCAAATTCATTGGAAGCTTTGAGCATTGCCTGATGATCCTCGGGGCTGAAATACCTCATGACCGGAATAAAGAAGTCCTTGTCTTCTTTGCGTATGTGCGCTGCATAGAAGGCTGCGAGACCAGAGAAAACCCCGGTTATCTCTTTGAGCTTTCCTTTGTCTCCCGCCTTGTAGTCCGCGTTAAGAGAAACAAGCTTATTAACCTGACTCCGTCCGAATATATGGTCAGAAACGAGCTCAAGGATTATCTTCCGGTGCTCTCGCGATACATCCTTCCTGCCCAATTCCGCGAAAAGAATTCCCTCTTCTTTGCCGTGATGACACTTGTCGGCGTAAACGCGCATGAACTCAACAAAAGAATCCAGGTCAGCGGGATTGATAATGCCGTTTTTACCGGCCCTCTGAAGCTCTTTGTCCAATATATTGACCATGCGCTCTATCAGGCGATGTTCTATCATCAACGAACCGATCACCATCATAAAGCCTCCTCGTTCCTGTTACGCCGCATCTGCACCTTACAAACCTTATAAACTTTATAAACCTTATTAACTCTTATTTTTCCCCGCCTTCATTTTCAAGTACGCTTCAATAAACCCGTCAATCTCGCCATCCAGCATTCCCTGCGTGTTGCTCGTCTCGTATCCAGTCCTTACATCCTTAACCATCTGGTACGGCTGCAGGACATAAGACCTAATTTGACTGCCCCATTCAATATCCTTTTTCTCGCCGCCGACTTTGCTCATTTTTTCATCCTGCTGCGCCTTATAATATTCATAGAGCCTTGATTTTAAAACTTTCATGGCGATTATTTTGTTCTTGAGCTGAGATCTTTCGCTCTGGCAAGTTACCACAATGTTCGTCGCGTAGTGCGTCATTCTCACTGCAGAGTCGGTCCTGTTGATATGCTGCCCTCCTGCCCCGGAAGCCCTAAAGGTATCCAGCCGGTAATCTTCTTCCTTTACTTCTATCTGCACGTCGTCCACCTCAGGAGAAATATCCACGGAGGCGAATGAAGTGTGTCTTCTCTTGTTGGCGTCAAAAGGGGAGATGCGAACGAGACGGTGAACGCCTTTTTCCGATTTAAGGTAGCCGTAAGCGTTCGGACCAGAGACCAGCAGCGTCGCGTCTTTTAACCCCGCTTCGTCTCCCGGCAGAAGATCGATGGTTTCTACTTTGAACCCCCTGCGCTCTATCCATCTTGAGTACATGCGAAGCAGCATAGAAGCCCAGTCCTGTGATTCCGTGCCGCCGGCACCCGGGTGTATGGACAGGAAGGCGTTATTGCCGTCGTATTCGTCGGTGAAGTAAACGTAGAGCTCGCTGGATTCAATGTCTTTGCGGAGTTTAGCGGCTTTTTCTTCCAGTTCTTTCAGAAAGGTTTCGTCATTTTCAAGGGTAAGCAGTTCAAGGCCTGCCTTCAGGTCTTCCTGGTCTGCGTGGAGTTTTTTCCAGCCGTCTACATCGCGGAGGTGCTGCTCTCTTTTTTTGAGCAGTTTTCTGGCTTTTTCGTTATCCCCCCAGAAATTATCTCCTGAGGATTCCGCATCTATCTTCTCTATTTCTTCAAGCTTTCCGTCAATGTCAAAGATGCCCCCGTAACTCCAGGACTCTCTTTTCCAAGGCTGCGTATTCGTACTTTAAATCCGCCATTATTCCGCCGCCTCTGCGCTCTCCACAATTATCCTGACCTTCTCCTTCGATATTTCAAGGAAGCCCTCCGAAGTTTTGAAAGTCCCGGAAGCACCTGCTGCGGAATATTTGACAAAACCGGGTTTAAGCAGAGCCAGCGCCGGAGCATGCTGCGGGAATATTCCCATATTGCCCATCGCAGCGTCTGCGGTGAGACTGTCGACTGTACCCGTGAAAATGACGCGCGCGGGCGTGACAACTTCCAGATTTATTTTTTTCCCGGAAAGGTTCATGCCTTTGCCTTTTCCGCGGCTTCCAACACGTCTTCTACCGAGCCCTGCATGTAGAAAGCGCTCTCCGGTATCTCGTCATACTCGCCGCTTATTAAACCTTTGAAGCTTTTTACCGTCTGTTCAATAGGGACATAGCGTCCCGCGCGTCCGGTAAAGGCTTCGGCTACGAACATCGGCTGGGAAAGGAACCTCTGCACCTTTCTCGCCCTGGCAACGGTAAGCTTGTCTTCTTCTGAAAGCTCTTCAATTCCCAGGATAGCAATGATGTCCTGAAGTTCCTTGTAGCGCTGGAGTATTTTTTGCACTCCGCGCGCCACATCATAATGTTCCTGCCCGACAATCCTGGGGTCCAGTATCTTGGAATTTGAATCCAAAGGGTCAACTGCCGGATAAATACCAAGCCCGGTGAGCTGTCTCGAAAGAACGGTTTGCGCGTCAAGATGCGAGAAAGCAGTTGCCGGGGCTGGATCCGTAAGATCATCCGCCGGAACGTAAATAGCCTGAACCGAAGTGATTGAACCTTTCTTCGTGGAGGTTATCCTTTCCTGCAATGCACCCATCTCGGTTGCCAGAGTAGGCTGGTATCCCACCGCGGACGGCATGCGTCCCAGCAAAGCCGAAACTTCCGAGCCTGCCTGGATGAACCTGAAGATATTATCTATAAAGAGCAGGAGATCCTGTCCTTCCTCATCCCTGAAATATTCCGCTTGTGTAAGGCCGGTCAATCCCACGCGAAGCCTCGCGCCGGGCGGTTCATTCATCTGTCCAAAGACCATAATCATCTTCTCAAGCACGCCGGATTCTTTCATTTCAAGATAAAGATCGTTGCCTTCCCTGGTCCTCTCTCCGACGCCCGCAAAAACCGAGAAACCGCCATGCTCGGTAGCAATGTTTCTTATGAGCTCCATAATGGTCACGGTCTTTCCGACGCCCGCGCCGCCGAACAACCCAACCTTTCCGCCCTTCGGGAACGGAGCCAGGAGGTCTATTACCTTAATTCCCGTTTCAAGCATCGCGACCTTGGTGTCCTGTTCTACAAAAGAAGGAGGATCCCTGTGAATGGGGTAGGTCTTCTCTATATTTACTTCCGGACCGCCGTCTATCGGCTCGCCGAGAACGTTAAACATCCTGCCGAGGCAATTGCGCCCGACCGGAACCGATATCGCCTTTCCCGTATTGACAACAGGAGATCCTTTCTTGAGACCGTCTGTCGAAGCCATTGCCACGCTTCTGACTGTGTTATCCCCGAGATGCTGCTGAACTTCGGCGATAATCTCCATTTTGCCGTAGTCTCCCGGAATGTCCCTGATAATTTTCAAAGCCGTGTATATCGGGGGGAGGTTTCCATCGGGAAACTCCACATCCACGACAACGCCTATTATTTGAACAACTTTTCCGGTTGATAAGTCAGACATAAAGCCTCCGCTTTAAAAAGGTTTATAAGGTTTGTAAAGTTTATAAGGTCCCGCAAAACAGAAGCCTTGACCTTATAAACCTTATGAACCTTAAGAACTTTACAAACTTTTGATCTTAACTAACCGCTGCTGCTCCGCCCACAAGATCAGCGAGCTCTCTAGTGATGCTGCCCTGCCTTGCTTTGTTATAGACCAGAGTCAGATCGCGTATCATGTCCCTAGCGTTTCTGTTCGCCTGCTCCATGCTTGTCATGCGCAGCCCCTGCTCCGAAGCATTCGCCTCAACCAGCATCTCATAGACGCTGACTTTGATATATTTCGGAAGGAGAACTTCCATTATCTTTTCAAGCTTTGGCTCATAGATATAGTCGGGAGATCTTCTTTCTCCTCCTTTCAAACTAAGAGGAAAGAGCTGCTCGGTTCTAATTACTGCCTGCGCGGCGTTCTTGAATTCGCTGAACATAAGGGACACTTCGCGATACTCTCCGCTGGTAAAAGCATAGGTCAGCCTTTCCGCTACCTGAACGGCTGACTCGTAATTAAACTCCTGGAATATGTTAAGGAAGGAGTCGACAACATTCCAGTTTGCGCGGACCAGGTAGTCCTTTATCTTCTTCCCAACAGCAATGATATCAACATTTTCCCTGCCTTTGGCGGCAAGGTACTTCTGCGCAGCCCGCAGGACATTGCTGTTGTAACTGCCGCAAAGACCTTTGTCGGAGCCGACTACGAGTAACAGCTCTTTCCTGGCGCCCTTGCCCGCTTCAAAAAATGGATTTTCATAGGAATCGCCAATCCCTCCGGAGATATCCGCGACCATATCGCGGATGCTCTTTGAATAGGGTCTTCCGGCAGAAACCATTTGAAAAGCGCGTTTAAAGCGCACCGACGCGACCATCTTCATGGCTTTTGTAAGCTGCTCGGTGTCTCCGACACTCCGGATTCGTTTTTTTATTTCACGGGGGTTCTTGACTTCAGGCATTCCTATTCTCCCCCTCCCCTTCATGATAAGGGGAGGGCCGGGGTGGGGTTGAAATCCGCCCGGGAAAAACATTCCGGCTATTCCTGTTTTATCCCCCTCCGGCTCCCCCTTATGTTGAAGGGGGAGTGAAAGAGGTTATTCCCACTCTATCGTCGCTGGCGGTTTGCTGCTGATATCATAAACAACCCTGTTAACCCCGCGGACTTCGTTAATAATCCTGTTTGAGATGGAACTCATGACTTCGTACGGAAGTTTCACCCAGTCTGCCGTCATGCCGTCAATGCTTTCAACCGCACGGAGAGCCACGACATTTTCATAGGTCCTTTCGTCTCCCATAACGCCGACTGTTTTGATCGGCAGAAGCACCGCGAAGGACTGCCAGATGCTTCTGTAAAGACCGGCTTTCTTTATCTCTTCTATTACTATCGCGTCTGCTTCTTTTAGGATACCTGTATGCTCTTTGTTAACTTCCCCGAGTATCCTTACAGCAAGACCCGGTCCGGGGAAAGGCTGTCTCCACAATATTTCTTCGGGAATGCCGAGTTCTTTGCCGACAAGCCTAACTTCATCCTTAAAAAGCTCGCGGAGCGGCTCTATCAGCTTGAACTTGAGGTCCTTCGGAAGCCCGCCGACATTATGATGCGATTTTATTGTCGCTGACGGCCCTTTTACAGAAACGCTTTCAATAACATCAGGGTAGAGCGTGCCTTGGGCAAGGAATTCTATGCCGGAAAGTTTCTTCGCCTCTTCTTCGAATACGCGGATAAACTCATGTCCTATTATCTTTCTCTTTTCTTCCGGATTAGTTATGCCTTTCAGCTTTTCTATAAACCTGTCTTCTGCGTCAACATAATGCAGATTGAGTTTATAGGTGCCGCTAAACGTGCTGACCACTGTCTCAGGTTCGTTCTTTCTCAGCACGCCGTTGTTCACAAAAACGCAGTGAAGGTTATCTCCTATCGCTTTGTGTATTAGGACTGCCGCAACGGATGAATCCACCCCCCCTGACATCCCGCAGAGAACCTTCTTGTCGCCGACCTGAGCCCTGATGGACTTGATTGCTTCGGCAACAAAGGATTCCATAGTCCACTCCGCCTTGCACCCGCAAATCTTCAAAAGGAAGTTCTTTATGAGGTCTTTGCCTGCCTGGGTGTGAGCCACTTCCGGGTGGAACTGAACTCCCCAGATATTCTTAAGTTTGTGACGAACAACTGCGTTGGGGCAGGTAAGAGTGTAGCCGATAGATTCAAACCCTTCAGGTGTCTTTGAGACCTGGTCGCCATGGCTCATCCAGACATTGAGTGTTGACCTCATGTTCCACATCAAATCGCTGAAATCCTTTATCATCAGCTTCGCCAGCCCGTACTCACGCTTCTCGGCTTTTTGCACCTTGCCGCCCAGCAGGTACGTGAAGAGCTGCATGCCGTAGCAGATTCCAAGCACCGGCACACCCAGGTCAAGGATGCCCTTGTCCATCGTTGGAGCATTCTCCAGGTAAACGCTGGCCGGCCCGCCGGAGAGTATTACGCCTTTAAGACCTTTGAATTCCCTGAGCTCTTTCGCTGTCGTTGTCGGAGGCAGTATTTCGCAGTAAACGCTGTGCTCCCGAACGCGCCTCGCGATAAGCTGGTTGTACTGGGAACCAAAATCTATAATGGCTATTATTTCCTTGCCGTACTTTTCCATTAGAACCCCTGTAAATCGAAATTATGCGCGCCTATTGATTCAGGATGCCGTAAAAATCCTGCCCTATCTTGTCAGAAAATTCTGTCAGTTCCGAGAGAGAAAGATCATTAAAACCAATCTCTTCTTTTATGCAATGCAATACTATTTTCCCGACGACGTTATGGGCGTCCTTAAAATCAAGGCCTTTCTTTACCAGATAATTCGCGGCCTCAACGGCATCCGAGAAATCATTCTTCATCGCATATCTAATATTCTCCCTGCTAAATTTCACGCCGGCCATGACAAGCGCCGCAATCTCGAGAGCTTCCTTGACGGCATCTGCCGCGCTGAACAGATGTATCTTGTCTTCCTGCATATCGCTATTGTAAGCAAGCGGCAGGCCTTTCATAATTGTAAGTATCCCCGTAAGATTGCCGTAAACCCGGCCGGTCTTACCGCGGAGCAGTTCAAATATGTCAGGGTTCTTCTTCTGCGGCATTATGCTGGAACCCGTGGAATATTCGTCAGGAATCTCTATGTATTTAAACTCTTTCGTTGACCATATTACCATTTCCTCGGCTAAGCGGCTTAAATGCATGAAAACCACAGCGGAATCCGAGATAAATTCGACTACATGGTCGCGGTCTGAAACGGCGTCAAGGGTATTCTTGACAGGAGAGGGAAACCCGAGCTGCTTCGCGACGTAATTCCGGTCAATCGGAAGAGAGGTTCCGGCAAGCGCGCAGGCTCCGAGCGGCATCACATTCACACGCTTGAAGCAGTCTTTGAAACGCTCGATATCGCGCGAAAACATCGCCGCGTAAGCGCCTGCCCAGGCTGAAAACTTTACCGGCTGGGCGTGCTGCATGTGGGTGAAACCGGGCAACACCAGCCCGCTATTCTCTTTCGCAAGTTTTACGAAGACGGAAATAAGTCCTTTCAGGCCGGCCGTTATATCGTTAATCTCGGAGCGCATATACATCCGCTCGTCGAGCGCTATCTGGTCGTTGCGGCTGCGTGCAGTGTGCATCTTCTTGCCGGATTTGCCCGAAAGCTTTATCACGCGTTTCTCGATATCCGTGTGGATATCTTCGCAGGAAGTGTCCGGCACAAACTTCCCTGACTTTACCGCCGCGAGCACCCTCCATAGAGCCTTGACTATTTTCGCGGAGTCAGTTTTTGGAATTATTTTCTGTTTCCCGAGCATTTTGACATGAGCAATACTGCCGAGCACATCATACTCGGCAAGCCGGTAGTCGAAGAAGATGGAACTTGTGAACTTCTCCGCCGCTTTAGACGGCTTTTTCTCAAAACGCCCGCCCCAGAGTTTCATATTTAATCTCCCGTATAAAAACTACAATAATTAAATCACAAATCTCAAGCACCAAATCCCAAATAAAAACAAAAGACACAAACTACAAACTGCTTTAAAATTACCTGTACTTTCCATTTCTATTTTTGTTTCTTGGTGTCTATTTGGTGCTTGCGATTTGGTGCTTGCACTACTGGGCTTATTTCTTCCTTAGCATTGCCTTTATCTTGATGGGAAGCCCGAAGAGATTAATAAAGCCTTCGGCGTCCTTGTGGTCGTAATGCGAATCCTTCTTGAAATTCGCTATATTCACATCATAGAGGGAGAACGGCGACTTTCTGCCGACAGCCATGCAGGAACCTTTGTAAAGTTTCATTCTGACAGTTCCGGTAACGGTGCGTTGAGTGAAGTTGACAAACTCATCAAGTGCCTGCCGGATATCGGTATACCACTGGCCGTTATAGACAAGTTCGGCGTACTTAGGAGCTATCGTTTCTTTGTAGTGATACGCGTCCCGCTCCATAGTCAACAGCTCAAGGTCCTTGTGCGCCGCCATAAGCACTGTTCCGGCCGGCGTTTCATATACACCGCGCGACTTCATTCCGACAAGACGGTTCTCCACGATATCAATGCGCCCGACGCCGTTTCGCCCGGCAATGACATTTAGCTTTTGGATAATTTCAACCGGCAGGTGCTTTTTTCCGTTTATTTTAACCGGCTCGCCCTTTAAGAATTCTATTTCAACAAACTCCGGCTTATTCGGAGCCTTTTCCGGGCTCTTGGTAAGCAGGTACATATCTTCAGGCAGCGTGAACCAGGGGTCTTCAAGTATCCCACCTTCGTAGCTAATATGCCAAAGGTTGCGGTCCATGCTGTAAGGTTTTTTCTTGGTTACAGGCACGGGAATTCCGCGCGCCGCGGCGTAATCCATTGCATCCTCGCGGGACTTTATGTCCCACTCTCTCCAGGGGGCTATTATTTTGACCTCCGGCATTAACGCTTTAAAAGTCAGCTCAAAACGGACCTGGTCGTTGCCTTTACCTGTTGCGCCGTGGCATACCGCATCCGCTTTCTCTTTCCGCGCTATATCTACCAGCTTTTTCGCTATTACCGGGCGCGCGAAGGAAGTGCCGAGAAGATAACGCCCTTCATATACGGCGCCTGCTTTGAGAACGGGAAAAATGAAGTCAGTTACGAATTCGTTCTTCGCGTCAATGATGTATATCTTGCTCGCGCCGGTCTTGATTGCTTTCTTGCGGAGCGGAGCAAGTTCATCCCCCTGCCCTACATCAACAGCGCAGGCGATTACTTCGCAGCCGTAATTTTCCTTCAGCCACGGTATAATTATTGAAGTGTCAAGTCCTCCCGAATAAGCCAGTACTACTTTCTTTATCTTAGTTTGCATCCTTCCCTCCCAGGAGGAAATAGAGCACGGCTTTCTGCACGTGCATGCGATTCTCCGCCTGCCCGAAAACAACTGATTTATTGCTTTCCATTACATCGTCTGTAATCTCATCGCCCCGGTGCGCCGGCAAACAGTGCATAACAATATAATCCTTCTTCCGGCACGCGCCAAGCAGCGCATTGTTCAACTGGTACAGCCTTAAGGCTTTCTTGCGTTTAGCCGCCTCTGCTTCGGCCCCCATGCTTACCCAGACATCGGTATAGATAACGTCAGCATCCATTACCGCTGCCTTCGGATCCGCCGTGACAGCCACTTCCGCCTTAGGATTCAACTTTTTTGCCGTCTCAATAACTTCCTGTTTTGGCTGGTAGCCTTTCGGCGAAGCGACGCTTACCGGAATTCCCATCAGCGCGCAGATAAATATCAGCGAGTTTGTCACATTGTTGTCGCCGTCGCCCACATAGGCGACTTTTATGCCGCTCAGACCCTTCTTTTCGTAAATAGTATATAGATCCGCGAGAGCCTGGCACGGATGCTCAAAGTCTGAAAGCGCGTTGATAACGGGAACGGAAGCGTGTTTGGCCAGTTCTACGACTTTCTGATGCTCAAATGTTCTGATAGTGATTCCGTCAACATAACCTGAAAGCACTCTTGCCGTATCCGGAATAGTCTCGCCGCGCGAAAGCTGTATTTCGGTGGAGTTCAGCACCACAGGCAGCCCTCCGAGCTGATAAATGGCGCACTCAAAAGAGACCCGTGTTCTGGTTGAAGGTTTTTCGAATATCATCGCAAGCGTTTTTCCGGAAAGAGGCTTATCCGTGCGTTTCTTTTTCTTAAAATCCTCTGTTACACGGAAGATGGCTTCAACCTCTTTTTTTGTAAGCTGCGCTATGCCCAACAGGTCTTTCGATTTCAGTTTCATTGTTGACTCCAAAATGAACAACTCCCCTAAGGCTCTCGGCCATTAGGCGCTATGAATTGATATTTTACCATAAAAAACAGGATCATTTCATTGTTAAAAGGCGGCAAACAGCATTAGTCCTGCGTGGAAACAGGCAATATCCCGTTTGGAGCTACTCTTCTGAAAGGACCGAGTCAAGCGCTTGAATCATGTCATTGATATGTTTCCGCGCAACGATGAAAGGAGGCAGGAAACGGAGGACTTTATCGCTGGTACAGTTTATCAGGAAACCGCGGCGCAGCATTTTGCTGACTATATCTTTGCCTGGGATATCAAGCTCAATTCCGCAAATAAGGCCGGTACCCCGGACTGCCCTTATTTCAGGGTGTTTCTCTTTAAGCTTTTTCAGTTCCGACAGTAAATAGGCGCCCATCGCCGTTACATTCTCCAGAAGGCGTTTCTTCTCGATTGTCTCTAGAACAGCAAGCCCGGCTTCGCACACAACCGGCCCGCCGCCAAAAGTGCTGCCGTGGCTGCCGGGAACAAAACCTTTTGAAACTTTCTCGGAAGCCATCATTACTCCGAGAGGCAAACCCGCGCCTATGGTCTTTGCGAGCGTCAAGATGTCCGGAAGAATTCCTTCCTGTTGAAAGGCGAACATCTTTCCTGTCCGTCCCATGCCAACCTGAACCTCATCAAGAACAAGCAGGATGTTCATTTTATCGCACAGAGTCCGGATTTCCTTCAGATAACCCGGCGCCGGGACCTGGACCCCGCCTTCCCCCTGAACCGGTTCAACCAGTATCGCGCAGGTCTTTTCGTCCACCGCCTTCCGCAAAGCTTCAATGTCATTGTAATCGACATATTTAAAGCCCTCAGGCAGAGGTTCGTAGCCTTTGTGAAATTTCTCGTGCGGGGTTGCAGTCAGTGTCGCCAGCGTCCTGCCGTGGAAAGCCCCGTGCATGGTTATTATCTCAAACTTCCCGGAACCTAAGTTCTCTTTGGCATATTTCCTTGCAAGTTTTATGGCGGCCTCGTTCGCTTCCGCGCCGCTGTTACAGAAAAAACTTTTATTCAGCCCAGATAACTGTGCGAGTTTTTTTGCGAGTTTCACCTGCGGGATGGTGTAATACAGGTTTGAAGTGTGGGAGAGTTTTTTCGCCTGGTTTTTGACAGCGTTCACGACGGCAGGATGGCAGTGCCCGAGCGCGTTCACCGCTATGCCGGAAAGGAAATCCAGGTACTGCTTTCCTTCATTATCAGTCAAATACATCCCTTTGCCTTTTGTGATAAGGACCGGGAATCTTGCGTAGGTCTGGAAGATGTACTTCTGCTCGTCAAGAAAAATGTCTGTATTTCTCATGGAGGTCTCCTGGCAGAACAAAGCACTAAATACTAAACAAGAGGCAAAGTGAAAAACACCGGTAACAGCAAGAAAGATTGTTTTGTCGCTTTTGTTTAGAATTTAGTGCTTAGCATTTGTTTTTTGGTTTTCTTTTTTACAGCTTAGAGCCTTGCCGCCAGATGTTTCTTCATCCACTTGGCGGTGTAATCTATAACCTCCGGCTCCGTTCCACTTTCTCCGTAGGTATGCCCTCCGCCTTTGATTTTTCTCAGTTCCTTTATTCCTGACCCGGAGGTCTTGTAGTAAAGTTCAGCGTCGGAGAAAGGCACCGTTTTATCATTGTCGCTGTGGACAATCAGGAGAGGCTCCCTGAATTCGTTAATTGAAACAAGATTCAGGCCATCGTACCAGATGCCTGCCTTGAAAAACCCTTTACCCACAACAACGCCGCCGATATCCATGGCTTTCAGTTTCCCGGCCCTAAAGTTGACTTTCAGGTTTTTGCCGAATACTTTTTTATATTGCCCGACGGCGCTCCATAATGCAACCGCTTTTATTCCGGGAATGTTTCCGGAGAGATAAGCAGCGACAAAGCCCCCCATGGACAGACCGATCAGCCCGATACTATTTTTATCAATGTTCTTATGGTTTTTTATGAATTTAACCGCCTCGCCGGCGTCGCTGATCTCGGTTCCTACCGTCATTCTTTCAAAAGTCCCTTCCGAATCGCCGGAACCGCGAAAATCGAAACGTAAAGCGGCTATGCCGTTCTCTGCCAATTTTCGCGCGGCCTTTGTGAAGAGAAAATGGGCTTCCGCCTTGTGCCCGGTAAACCCGTGACACATTGCCACGCAGGGATATTTTCCTGACGGGGACGGCAGGTGAAGCACCCCAAACAGCTTTTCGCCTTTATTTGTGAATTGGACAGCCAGCTCTGTTCTTTTCATTTTATTATCTCCGTGCCTATGCCGGTTTTTGTGAATATTTCAAGAAGCAGCGAATGTTTTACCGTGCCGTTAATAATATGCGCTTTCTTCACACCGCCTGCTATTGCGGTCATGCAGGAATGCACCTTGGGAATCATGCCGCCGGTAATAACTTCCTTTTTTATCATCTGTTTTGTATCTTTCATGCGGAGTGAATGTATTAAAGCCTTCTTATGCATCACTCCAGAGACATCGGTGATGAGAATAAGTTTTTCCGCCTTAACGGCAACCGCAATAGAGGCCGCAGCGTCATCCGCGTTTATATTGTAGGAATTACCGTCCTTCCCTATCCCGACCGGCGCAATAACAGGAATAAATTTCCGGTGTTTTTCAAGTTCTCCCGAATTTACCTTTACTATTTTTCCCACAAATCCGAGAGCGGCGTCAAGCGGTTTGGTCACCAGAAGCCTGCCGTCCTTTCCGGAAAGCCCCTTCGCCTTCCCGCCGTGAGTGTTGAACATGCGCACTATCTCTTTATTTGTCTTGCCCGCCAGGACAGCTTCAACTATCTTCATTGTCGCTTTATCGGTCACGCGCCGCCCGTTTACAAATTTTGCCTTAAGGCCCGCTTTTTCCATAGCGGCTGTAATCTCCGGCCCGCCGCCGTGCACAACCACGGGGTTTATACCGATATACTTCATCAGCACAATGTCCTGAACAACGGAGTTTTTCAGCGCCTCATCTATCATCGCTTTTCCGCCGTATTTAATCACAAAGGTTTTTCCGGAGAATTCCCGCATATAGGGCAGGGCCTCTATAAGAACTCCCGCTTTCCTTATTATTACTTCCATACCGCCTCCGTCAGACCTAGGCTCTTGGATGCGCTTTCTTGTATATCTCTTTTAACCTTTCTGTTGTCACGTGCGTATATATTTGGGTGGTTGAGAGGTTGGAGTGTCCCAGCAGTTCCTGGACGCTCCTTAGATCAGCCCCGTGATTCAGCAGGTGCGTGGCAAAACTATGCCGGAGAGAATGGGGGCTGATATTTTTGCTTAAACATGCAGCTTTCACCTGCTTGTCAACGAGGAAACGCACCATCCGCTGGTCAAGCTGCCCGCCTTTATCGTTTGTAAAGAGCCATTCCGAGTCCTGCGTTCTGACTGCCAGGTAGGCGCCTGCCGCTTCAACCGCTTTTGACCCCACCGGCACAATTCTTTCCTTTGAACCTTTGCCGAAGACCCTGACAATCGCGTTTGGAAAATCCAGGTCTTTGACTTTCAAGCCGGAGAGTTCTCCCACCCGCATTCCCGTGGAATAAAGCAACTCCAGCACGGCAAGGTCACGGGCGCCGTTCTTTGCCTTAGTGTCAACCGAGTCAAGCAGGTGCCTTACTTCGTTTTCTTCCAGGAACCTCGGCAGTTTCTTCTCTTTCCTCGGGAAAGAAATCCCGGAGGCGGGGTTTGTTTTATACAGGCCTTCGCGCTTAAGGAACTTGAAGAAGCTTTTCAGAGTCGCAATCTTGCGTTCCATCGTAGCCTTGCTGAAGTTCCTTCCGCTCATGCCGACAACAAATTCCCTGATAGTTACGTAATCAACTTCCTTCGCCTTTTTCTTTTCGAGGAACGCAATAAACTCGTCAAGATCACCCGAGTAGGCCGCGGCCGTATTGGCCGAGTAGTTTTTCTCGTTGGTAATGTAGCTCAGGAATTTATGTTTTAGCTGGCGCATCTTCCTTGGCTTCTTCCTCGTGTTTACATTCCGCGTTGAGGCATTTTATTTTTCCCTTAACCAGCGTGGTGACCGGATACCCGCATTTAGCGCAGGCCTTCGCGACCGGTTTGGCATTGGTGATGAAATCGCACTTGGGATAATTGCCGCAGCCGTAGAAGGAACCTTTCTTCCCGCGCCTCGAGACCACATCTCCGCCGCATTTCGGGCATTTAATCCCGATACCGATGGACTTGGTGCTCTTGCATTCCGGATACTTCTCGCAGGCCAGAAATTTTCCGAACCTTCCGAATTTTAGGATCATGTTTGCGCCGCATTTCTCGCAAACCACGCCTGAGGGAGCAGCTTCTTCGGCCGCTTCGCCGCCGATGGATTTCGTGTTCTTGCATTCCGGGTAACCCGTGCAGGCAATGAACTTGCCGCGGAAACCAAACTTCACTGCCATTGGCTTTCCGCACTTCTCGCACTTTTCCGCGTTGGGATCCGCTTCCTTTTTCATCTCCCCAAGCGTTAGCGCCGCTTTTGCCAGCGATTCCGAGAAGGGTTTGTAGAAATCCGCCACGACCTTCTGCCAGGTGTTCGTCCCTTCTTCCACGGTGTCAAGTTCTTCTTCCATTCCCGCCGTAAATTCCACATTCAGCACGTTTGGGAAGTTCTTGACCAGGATATCGCATACGAGAAACCCTAATTCCGTCGGCTTGAACCTCTTATCCAGGCGTTCAATGTAATTCCTGTCCAAAATAGTGCTTATAATGGCCGCGTACGTGCTCGGCCGGCCTATGTTGTTTTCTTCAAGCGCTTTAACAAGCGACGCGTCATTGAACCTCGGGGGCGGCTGGGTAAAGTGCTGTTCCGGCAGAAGTTTTACGAGCAGCAATACCTGCCCTTCGGAAAGTTTCGGCAGCACCGCGTTCTTGTCAGCCTCATCCTCTTCGCCCTCTTTCTTTTCGTCCTTGTCCTCGGTGATGTCGTACACACTGAGAAACCCCTTGAATTTTATTACATTTCCGGTTGCCCTGAAGAGGTACTCCGCGCCCGCGGATATATCAATGGAGGTAACTTCAAGAAGCGCCGACTTCATCTGCGAAGCCACAAACCTCTTCCAGATCAAATCGTAAAGTTTAAACTGGTCCGGGTTCAGAAACTGCTTAATCGCTGCAGGCTCGCGAAGCACCGATGCCGGCCTTACAGCTTCGTGCGCATCCTGCGAGTTTTTCTTGTTCTTAAAGGTATTGGGAACTTCCGGAAGACTCTCCGCTCCGTACTTTTCCTTGATAAGCCCCCTAACCTCAGCAAGCGCTTCCTCCGAGACCCTGACCGAATCTGTTCTCATGTAGGTTATGAGCCCGGTCTCGCCTTCTTCTCCGACATTCACGCCTTCGTACAGGCTCTGCGCGATCATCATGGTCTTTCTCGCGGTGAA
>CAIWRR010000059.1 GCA_903915125.1 Candidatus Firestoneibacteriota bacterium
GGGTTGAAAGAATCATGAATAACACCCCTCGCAAGAAACTTTGTTTCAAAACACCTTTACAGGTGTTTAATGCGGGTGTTGCACTTCCACATTGAATGTTGCCGTTCATAACGTAAAGCTAAAAGAGTCCACGGCGGTTTACGTTACAAACGTTAAGAACGTTAAGAACTCTTGATATTTAAATATTTTTTGCCAATATTATCGCTTCCGCGATTTCCTTCATCGTCTTTCTGGAATCCATGCTGCGTTTCTGAATCCTCTTATAAGCGTCGTCTTCGGAAAGGCCGTACTCTTTAATAAGAATTGCCTTAGCTTTTTCTACAAGTTTTCTGGTCTTCAATTCCTCTTCTATTACTTTGGTTTTAATCAGGAGCTGGGCGTTCTCTATTGCCACTGCTGCCTGGCTCGCAACGGAAGTAAGGGTGGCAATCTCTTTTAGTGTGAAATCATGATGCTTGCTGGTATAGACATTAAGAACGCCGATGACCCGGCTCTTTACTGTCATCGGAACGCTTAAAAGCGAGGTCAGGCCTTCCGACACAGCGATATCCCTGTTTAGATAATTTTTCTCTACTTTAACATCCAAAACGATAATAGGTTTCTTTTCGGAAGCCACTCTGCCGGCAATACCTTCGCCGAGCTTCATGTTCGGCTTCTTGTTGTAGGCCTCGCTTACTGACTGTGTAGCCCTGATGACCAGTTCATTTTTATCCTCGTCAACAAGCAGGATGGAACAAATCTTCGAGTTCATTACCTCGGCGGTAACGGTAACTATCAGGCGCAGGATGTCCTCAAGGTAAAGGTCGGAGGTGATAGCCTTGCTGACCTCAGAGACTGCCCTAAGGTGCTTGTCGGCGGCTTCTTTTCTCATATGTCTATATTCTTCGCCTCAAGGGCAAATTGCTGTATGAACTGGCGCCTCGGTTCCACCTGGTCGCCCATCAGCACCGTAAACATTTCGTCGGCGGCCGCAGCGTCCTCAAGTTTTACCTGAAGCAGTGTGCGGTGCTCCGGGTTCATAGTTGTATCCCAGAGCTGTGCGGGGTTCATTTCTCCCAGTCCTTTATACCTCTGGATGGTCAGCCCTTTCTTGGCCATAATGCGGACGCTTTTCAAAATGTCCAGCGCCGAGTAAACGGGGGTTTCGTCTTCTCCCTCCGTAATAGTATAAAGCGCCTTCCTCTCTTTCTTTTTTTTGTCAAACTCTTCTTCGTCAAGATAGATATCTTTCTTCTCCAGCAGTTTCATCTTTCCGTAGAAGGCCTTGATTTCCTCTATCTCGTTGATGTTAACAATTACTTCATCTTCATCTTTGATGACGGATTTGGAGGCGCCGTTTTTTTTGCCGGTTTTTTCTTTCTTCCGCATTGACTTCAGAAAATTGTTTTTTTCGGATTCAGAGTAGGCGTATTTTGTCTCGCCCATCACCTGCACCTTGAACATCGGAAGTTTCTTGTCGTTGATAAACTCCATAAGCTCGGAAAAGTTCAGATCGTTTTTTTCAATGCGGTGGATTAGGGTTTCAGCTTCAGAGAGTTCCTTCAGGATTTCCTTGTACTTTACCTCGGAGAAGATTATGTCTTCTTTGCCGTTCTTCAGTTTTACAAGTTTTGAACCGGCGCAGGCCTGATCAATAAGGAAATTTTCCATTTCCTCTTCGGTTAGGAAATAGCGCTCCGTTTTTCCCTGCTTTATTTTGTAAAGAGGCGGCTGAGCGATAAAGATGTGCCCGTCCTCAAGGAGCTTGTGCATCTGGCGGAAAAAGAAGGTTAAAAGCAGGGTCCTGATGTGCGACCCGTCTTCGTCGGCGTCGGTCATTATTATGATCTTGGCGTAGCGCAGGCGGGTAACGTCAAATTCCTCTTCACCCACGCCCGTTCCCACGGCAGTTATTATTGTCCTTATTTCGGTATTCGCGAATATCTTATCCAGCCGCGCTTTTTCCACGTTAAGTATCTTTCCGCGCAAAGGAAGTATCGCCTGAAAACGCCTGTCCCTGCCTTGTTTCGCGGAACCTCCCGCGGAATCTCCCTCTACTATATAGAGTTCGCAGAGTTCGGCGTCATTTTCGGAGCAGTCGGCGAGCTTTCCCGGGAGGGACCAGCCTTCCAGCGCCCCTTTCCTTCTGGTCAGTTCCCTTGCTTTCCTTGCGGCTTCCCTCGCCTGGGCGGCAATAGTTACCTTTTCAAGAATCTTTTTTGTTGTGGAAGGGTTCTCCGCGAAGAAGGAAGTAAGTTCGTCTATCATGATAGACCGGACTATTCCTTCCACTTCGGAATTTCCCAGCTTCATTTTTGTCTGGCCTTCGAACTGGGGATCCGCAATCTTTAAGGAAATGACGCAGACAAGGCCTTCTCTGACATCGTCGCCCTGCAAAGTAATGGAAGCGTCCTTGATAAGGCCTTTCTCCCTCGCAAAATCGTTCGCGACTTTGGTAAGCCCGCTCTTAAATCCGGTAAGGTGGGTGCCGCCTTCGTGCGTGTTTATGTTGTTCACAAATGTGTAGATCAGTTCGTTGTAGCTGTCGTTCCACTGCATCGCTATCTCAATAACAAGCCCGTCTTTTTCCTTGGAGATAAAGATTGGTTCGTTGTGAAGGGTCTCTTTGTTCTTCTGGTGTTTTTTTACGAAATGGACAATGCCGCCGTCATACTTAAACTCTTCTTCCTTGCCCGTGCGATCGTCTTTTATTTTTATGCAGATTCCCTTGTTGAGGAAAGCGAGCTCTTCAAGCCTTTCCTTGAGTTTCGCGTATTCAAACTCGTCCGAGGTAAATATCTGCATGTCGGGTTTGAATGTTGTTTTTGTGCCGCGCAGTTTCGTTTTGCCCGTTTTGATGACGGGTTTTACCGGCTTGCCGCGCCTGTATTCCTGGAAGTACGACTCTCCGTCCCTGTATACTTCCACTTTCAGCCATTCAGAAAGCGCGTTAACAACAGAGGCGCCTACGCCGTGAAGCCCGCCGGAAACTTTGTAGTTCTGCTTGTCGAACTTTCCGCCGGCGTGAAGCACCGTCATGATAACTTCAAGCGCGCTTTTTTTCTGGTCCTTCATAAGTTCCACGGGAATTCCGCGGCCGTCGTCTATTACGGTAATGGTTTTATCTTTGCCGATGGAAACCGAGATATTCTTGCAATGTCCGGCCAAAGCTTCGTCAATGGAGTTGTCCACTATCTCCCAAACCAGGTGGTGAAGGCCGTCGTTTCCGGTGCCGCCGATGTACATCGCGGGGCGTTTCCTTACCGCGTCAAGCCCCTCGAGGACCGTAATTTTGTCAGCTGTATAATCCCCGCTTCCCGCGCCGGCTTCCGGTTTAATCTTTTTCTTTTCTTCTTTTTTTGCCATGTACCCCAACCCCTTTACTTCTTATGATAAATCTTTGCGCGATAGCACCGATTTGGAACGATGTCACCGATAAACCGCCCGCTTTAATCAGCGTAATCTGTTTTTCTAATCTGCGTAATCGCAAAATTATTTGACTTTGAAAACAATATCCTTAACCTTGTCCGCGCCCAGTTGCTCGTTTATCTGTTTTTTAAGCTTTTCTTTAAGGAACCGCAGTTCGGATAACCAGGTTGGATTATCCACGGAAACAAAGAGCTTGCCGAACTTAAAGAAGGTCGGCTTTGCGTGCGCCGCCACCCTTTCCCCTACCACCCCTTCCCAGCCGGAAAAAAGCTCCTGCTCTTTGATTTTATCAAATAACCCGTATTTTTTCAATGTTTTGAAGAGGACGTTTCCGACCGGATCCAGTTTCTTGCTCTTTCTATATTGCATTTTGAAGCGCTCCTCCGCTGATTCTGAAACTTCTGGCGTCCGGAAAAACTTTCTTCACCCACTCATCGTCCAATGATACTATAAACATCTGCGGCATGGGCCTTAAGAATTCAAGCACGGCCGCTTTTCTCTCCGCATCTAGCTCGTAAAAAACGTCGTCAAGCAAAATGACAGGGTCATCCTTGACGGTCTCCTGCATGTACCTGTACTCCGCGAGCTTGAAAGAGAATACCAGCGTCCTCTGCTGGCCGTCCGAGGCGTAATACTTGGCATCCCTGCCGTTTATCAAAAATATCAGGTCGTCCTTGTGCGGTCCCACAAGTGAAACACCGCGCGCAATCTCGGCCGGAAGCAAATTTTTGAGCTTTTCCATGAAAGCGGCTTTAATGTCGCCCGCGCTGTCAAAGGAACATTTATATTCGAGCGAAGCTTTTTCCAGGCCCAGCGAAATCTTCCTGTGTGCCAGGTCAAACGCGCCGGTCAGGAAAACGGCCGCTTCCTTCCTTCCCTGCACCACTTCCGCCCCCGCGCCGCAGAGCTGTTCGTTGAAAGTTTCGAGAAGGGCAATGTCCGGCTTTTTTCCGGCGGCATCCGAGAGCAGTTTATTTTTCTGGGACAGTACAGCCGTATATTTCTGGAGAGACTTAAGGTAAGACCGGTTCACCTGCGAGATGAGAATGTTTAGCGCCCGCCTCCTTTCTCCGGGAGAACCGCGGACCAGGTCTATGTCTTCAAAAGCGAAATTAACCACCCTGCTTTCGCCGATATAATCGCTCTTCTTCGCAACAACATTGCCGTTCTGCTTAAGCTTCACGTCTCGCCCCGGACCGTACCTCACTTCAAGGGTTTTTTCCGAGCCCGAAGATTCAACGGCTGCTTTAACGGAAAAGAAATCGGCTCCGAACCTGACGGCCTGCTGGTAAGTCTTGAACTGCGTGGAAAGCGTGGAAAGAAAATAGATGCTCTGCAGAGTATTTGTCTTGCCGGAGGCGTTCCTGCCGGTGATAATGTTCACCCCGGAAAGTTGTGTTAAGTTAAGCTCGCCCAAATTCTTGAAATTGTGGACAAAAAGCGAGCCTATTCTCACTAGATCCTTACCGGCATGATGATATAAATGTAACTGTCATCCTTCACGGGTTTGATGAGGCCAGCGGAGGCGGAATCACGCAGTTGCACGTCTGTCTCTTCTTCCTCGAGAACCTTCAAGACATCCAGAACGTACCTGGAATTGAACGCGATGGATGTTTCCTCGCCCTTATAATCCGCTGCGATTTCTTCTTCAGCGTCGCCGACATCAACGGTCTGGGCAGAAACTACCAGAGTGCCGTCTGAGGCCTTGAGTTTGACCGCGCTTGTCTTGTCTATCGCCACAAGCGAAACCCTTTTCACCGCCCGATACATTTCTTCCGTCTTTACCCTGACTTTTTTGTCGAAGATCTTATTTATTATCTGTTCGTAGCTCGGGTACTGGCCGTCTATGAGCCTTGAGGTTACAATAAGGTCGTTGCGTTTGAAAATAATCTGGTTCTCAAGCACCGCGACATCTATGTCGTCGGAGTCATTGAGGGATTTTGATATTTCATTCAGCACTTTTGTCGGGACTATTATCTTGGCGCTTTTCTCTACATTGGTTATAGCGCCCTTGATAAACGCCAGCCTGTGGCCGTCCGTGGTGACCATCTTAATCTCGGATCCTTCTATAATCATATAGACGCCGGTAAGTATTTTTCTTGTCTCGTCCGAAGAGACTGAAAATATCACTTTCTTTATCATGTTTCGCAGTACAGATTGTTTAATCTTGAAATTGAGCGAGTCTTTTTTGGGTTCAAGCACCGGCGGGAAGTCTGATTTTGGAAGGCCCATTATCCTGAAATTGATTTTATTGCACTTAATGGTTATCTGGTTCTTCTCGTCAACATTAATACTCACATCTTTTTCGGAAGGAAGTTCTTTTACTATGTCTATAAATTTTCTTGCGGGAATTGTTATTGATCCTTCCTCGCTGATGTTTACTTCTTTCATTTTGCATTTTATTACGAGTTCCAGGTCGGTTGAGGTAAGCTGGAGTTCGTTTCCGCTGGCTTCTATGAGTATGTTGTTTAAGACCGGGAGTGTTGTTTTGACGCTTACTGCCCCTTCCACCTTGACTATATTTTCCTGCAAATCCTCTTTCTTGCAAGATAACTTCATAATTATTGCCTCCCGGTTATTTCAAGATACATATGAGTTTTTTCTCTAAAACACTAACGCCGCCGGAAGAATTAATACCCTTGACGTTATTAACTTAGCAAATGAATTATATATCATTAATTTTCTATATATCAATACAAATTATTATTATCAGTATTATAGCGGTTGATACTGTTGAAAACGTTTTTTGTCAAGCAAATCAAAGACCTGTTGCTGTGGAGAAAACTGTGCAAGCTTTGTTAGTTAATTGTTGATGCGGTGGATAAAAAGCGCCTCTCCCTCTGTGGATAAGAACAATGTGGATTGTGGATAATAACTTTTTAAACGTACAAGGGCGGCCGCAAAGTTAATTTATAATTCTATCAGGATTTTAGCGCTTCCATTATTTTGTTCAGTTCTTCAAAAAATATCAGATCGGTCTCTTTCTTGTTCTGGATTGTTTCGTAGGCGTGGATTACGGTGGAATGATCCCTTCCCCCGAAGTTCTGGCCTATTTCCGGCAGGCTCATGTCTGTGAGTTCTCTGGTTATATACATGGCAACCTGCCTGGCAAAAGCCACGGGTTGGGTGCGTTTCTTGGTTATCATGTCAGATGGTTTGAGTTTGTAGAACTTAACTACGGCTTCCTTGATGGCTTCTATGGTCACCCTCTTCTCTCTTTCCCCGATGGAACTTTCTTTCAGGCACTCTTTTGCAGTTTCAATGGAAAGTTTTGTTTTAGTTATGGAAGCGTAGGCGATAACCCTGGTAAGACAGCCCTCGAGCGCCCTGACATCGTCTTTCACGAGGTTCGCTATGTATATCGCGACATCGTCTGGCACGGTGATCTTTTCTTTCTCCGCTTTATTCTTTAAAATCGCGACCCTCGTCTCAAGGTCCGGCGTGCCGATATCCGCGATTAGGCCCATCTCAAATCTGGACCTAAGGCGTTCTTCTATTTTTAATTCCTGCGGTTTTCTGTCTGAGGTGGTGACGATCTGCCGGTTTGCGGAATAGAGCACATTGAAAGTATGAAAGAATTCTTCCTGCATCGCTTCTTTTCCCGCAAGGAACTGGATGTCGTCAATGAGCAGGACGTCAATATGCCTGTATTTATTGCGGAACTCATTTATGCTTCTGCCCGTGAGAGCGCTTATCATCTCATTTAGAAACTGTTCGGAAGACAGGTAAGCAATCTTCAATGTAGGGTTCTCGTTTCTGATCTGGTTTCCTATCGCCTGGAGCAGATGGGTTTTGCCGAGCCCCACTCCGCCGTAGATAAAGACCGGGTTGTAAGTTTTTGCGGGAGCTTCTGCGACGGCTACACAGGCGCCGTACGCATACCTGTTGGATAAGCCGACAATGAAATTGTCAAAAGTATATTTAGGATTTAGCGGATTGCCGATAACTACATTATTATCGTACTGTTCGGTCTGTCTGGGGGCTTGCTGGGGCTCTTCCTGGACGACAGGGATATCGGCCGAGGCTGATACAATAATGTTCACTGAGGCCTGTTTGTTCAAAACAGCGCTTAATGCCTCATTTATCGCTGTTTTGTACTTGGATTCAAGCCATTCTTTTGTGAAATTATTGGGCACTTCTATTGAAAGCAGGTTGTTTTCCATGGAAATGGCTTTTATAGGAAGAAACCACCTTTCAAAGCCATGCTGGTTGACGCGTTCCTTGATAAGGCTTAATGTATCGTTCCAAATTGCAACACTGTCCACGTTTACTCCGTAAAAAGAATTATCCACAGGTTTATCCACAGCCACCAACCTACGAATTAGCTTTAATATACAATCATAATTAGAGTTATCAACAGTATCAAATGCGTGGTATATGCAGCTAAAGTTATCCACAACATATTGTGGTGCTTTTTCCCCCAGAAACACAAAAACCAGCTTTCGCTGGTTGCAGTAACTATATGTCTGAAACTTTCCAATTCTCCTAAAATGCGCATCAAGTTTATTCCATTTTATTCTGCCGCAATCATATATATTCAATATTTCAATGCAAGTCAAGAAATATTTTTGTTTTTTTTGAAATCGATATGTACTATAATGACCCTGCTTAAAAATTAACGGGAGGAACAATGGTAAAGAGAACTTTTCAACCGCACAACAGGAAGAGAAACAGAACGCACGGATTTTTAAAGAGAATGAGGACTCCGGGCGGGAAGCGTGTTGTCAACAGCAGGAGAAGCAAGGGAAGGAAATGTATTATTCCCTAAGCAGGGAAGAGTTCAGTGAAGTGTTTAAGAATGGAAAACGGGCGAGTTGCGGCAGGATAACTCTGATGTACACTAAGGACAACGCCGGGCCATTTAAGTTTGGAGTGGCAGTCAGGAAAAAAACGGCGGCCTGTGTAAGGAATAAAATAAAAAGAAGGCTTCGCAGTATTGTGCTTCCGGTATTCAAGACGGCCGGGCAGGGACTTCGCCTGGTCGTCTCGGCTCCGCCGGATTCTGATGAAGCAGATTTTGCCGGGTTAAAAGAAACAGTGGAGAAGGCTCTAAAATCGGCCGGCCTCACATGACGAAACTCCTGGTCTTTTTACTAAAATCCTACAAGAGATATATTTCTCCTTTCCTTCCGCCGGCCTGCAGGTTCCAGCCCACCTGCTCTGTGTACGCCGCCGAAGCAATATCAGTGCACGGAACCTTTAAGGGAAGCTGGCTAGCGCTTGTGAGATTACTAAAATGTCATCCGTTCCATCCGGGAGGGTTTGATCCCGTCCCGCAGAAGGAGAAAAACAATGAGCGTTAATAATAATCTTGGTCCCGGTGCGTCAGGCGGCGGGAACGAAAAGAATTTCCTGATTGCAATGGTGCTTTTGTTTGCCGTGCTGGTCGGTTTTTCCGTAATCCAGATGATGCAGCCCAAGGCGCCCGAGCAGCCGGCGGCAGCGAAAGAAGCGGTAAAAACTGAAACAGCGGCGGCAGCAGTTGCCGCGCCTGCGGCGGCCAAGAAAGCCTCAACTCCTAAAGCGCTCTCGGGAAAAGAGGTGACGCTGGAGAATGAAGACGTCACGGTGGTCTTTGACACTAAGGGTGCGTCGCTTAAAAGCTGGAAATTAAAAAAGACCCCTCTCGGCGATAATCTGGAACTTGTCTGGAAGGACAACGCGGAAGGCAACACTTTTTCCTTAACTTCCGAGAAAGCGGGCCTTAAAGACGATTTCATATATACCTCTGAAAAAAAGGATTCTTCCCTGACATTTTCCGGAAGGGATGAGGCAGGCAATGAAGTTGAAAAAGTTTTTACACTGCCGCAGAAAGGCTTCAATCTTAAATGCGAGATAAAGTTTAAGACCAAGACAAAGGGAACTTTAAACGATGTGAAATTAATGACCGCGGCAGGCATCGGCTGTCACGACCCGTCCACAAAGATTCCGCCGATGAATATTTCGAGGGTTAACGGCAAGACCGAAAAGAGCAAGCCGGGCAAGTTCGATACCGAGGCGCCGCTCGCAAAGGAAATCAATACCCTTTCCTGGACAGGCGTAAAAGACAAGTATTTTGCTATGCTTTTCATCGTTCACGAAGCCGATGGGTTTAAGGGAACAGTAAAGAAAAAAATGACAGAAATACCGGACAAAAACGGCATAAAGACGCCGACTGAAATGCCAGTAGTGTCGCTTCTGCTCCCTGATTTTAAGGGAGAGGAAGGAAAGACTGTCGCTTTTGATGTTTACGCCGGCCCGCTTAGATATGAGAACCTCATAAAGTACGGGAGCAGCCTGCATGACGCCCTGGATTACGGGATGTTTGGATGGCTCGGCATAATATTCCTGAAGACCCTGAAATTCTTCTTTGGCATTGTGGGAAACTGGGGAATAGCCATTATCATGCTCTCACTGCTTATAAAGGGCATCCTCTGGTGGCCGAACCAGAACTCGTATAAATCAATGAAGAAGCTGCAGGAAGTTCAGCCACATGTTAACGCGCTCAGGGAACAGTACAAGAGCGACCCGCAGAGAATGAACACCGAGATGCTAAAAATCTACAAGGAAAGGAAGATCAATCCGCTTTCCGGTTGTTTCTGGATGCTCATACAGATGCCCGTGCTCTTCGCGCTTTACGCCATTCTCGGCAACGCGATAGAGATGAAGGGCTCGCCGTTTATGTTCTGGATTACCGACCTTTCCGGTCCCGACAAGTACTGGGTATTGCCGATACTTATGGGCGCGACGATGTGGGTTCAGCAGAAGATGACCCCGTCCACGGATCCCCAGCAGGCTAAGATGATGCTCTGGATGATGCCGATAATGTTCACCGGCATGTCCATATATTTCCAGTGGCCGTCGGGGTTGGTGCTTTTCTGGTTCGTGCAGAACCTGCTCTCGCTGCTCCAGCAATCTATTGTGAACAAAACGCCGTCGGTTACAACGGCCTAAGCAATGAAACAATTCTCTCTGCGGTTCATTCAAGCCCTGCTTCCGGCGCTGCTTCTCGCGGCGCCGGAAAGGGCTGTAAAGAGACAGCCGGATCCCGCGCTTTCGCAAAAGGCCGGACAGGCAAGTTTCCACCTTCTACCGGAATGATAGCGGTAAAAAAATGAAGAACGATACTATCGCCGCCATAGCCACAGCAACCGGGGAAAGCGGTATAGGAATAGTCAGGCTTTCGGGTCCGGACGCGCTTACCCTCGCGGGGCGGTTAGTAACGCTAAAGAGCGGTAAAAATCCAAAAACTCTTTCTACGCACACCATTCATTACGGCCACGCGGCAGATCCGGCAACCTCTGAAATTATTGACGAAGTTATCCTTTCCGTCATGAAAGCTCCCGGGACTTACACCAGGGAAGATGTGGCGGAAATAAACTGCCACGGCGGAATGATTTCACTGAGAAGGACGCTGGAAGCGGCCGTAACGCTTGGCGCGCGCCTTGCGGAGCCAGGCGAGTTTACAAAGAGGGCGTACCTGAACGGAAGAATAGACCTGGCCCAGGCGGAAGCAGTCATTGATATCATCAAGGCAAAAACTTCAGAGAGCCTGAAAGCCGCGGTCAACC
>CAIWRR010000060.1 GCA_903915125.1 Candidatus Firestoneibacteriota bacterium
AGGCATTTCCTGCCACATAGGCGTCGCCAAGACAAAAGATTTTAAGACCTTCTATCAGATCACGGAGATAATGCTTCCTTACAATAGAAACGCGGTTTTATTTGAAGGTAAGATAAACGGCAGGTTTGCCTGCCTCAACCGCCCGAGCGATCCTTTCCATACATCATTTGGAGAAGTTTTCTACGCGGAAAGCGATGATCTTATTCATTGGGGCAATCATAAATTCGTGTTCGGCGCCACAGGCGGCTGGCAGAGGTCAAAGGTCGGTCCCGGCCCGGCTCCGATAAAGATAAAAGAGGGCTGGCTGATGATCTATCACGGCGTCCGCATAACCTGCAGCGGCTATATCTATTGTATGGGCGGCGCTATTCTTGACGGCAAAGAGCCCTGGAAGGTGAAATACAGAGCGCGCCCGTATCTGCTTGCACCGTCAACTCAATATGAAATGGTAGGCGATGTGCCGAATGTGATTTTCCCCTGCGCTATTCTGCACGATAAGAAATCCGATAAAGTCAGCGTCTACTACGGCGCGGCGGATACGGTGGTGGGGCTGGCGACGGCGGAGATGGGGGAATTAGTTTCTTGGATAAAGAAGAATTCGGATTGAACAATATCTGTTCATAACGTTCATAACGTTCTTAACGTTAATAAGCCGCACTTCGTGCGTCTTGTTCTGTAAGGTAAGATATTATTCATGCCGGACTCCGTCCGGCATAGCAGAATAACGTTCTTAACGTTAGTAACGTAAGGCGGAAAGAAGAAAAGACCGGGGTGGCGGGAGCTGCCCCTTTTTCTTGTCTAAACCTCTCGTTTGGCGTATATTGTAATCAAGGACTCTCTCAAAGGAGAAAATATGAAATTACGCATTCTGCGCGCTCTGATAATACTGCTGGCCGCCGGAGTAATAGCCGCCGGAACGCTTGAACTGCAAAAGGCTGACGAGCAGCCCGGCGGAAAAGGCAATAAACTCTTCATCTTTACCCACAAAGCGGTTGAAGGAATGGATTCGACGGGTTATGTAAAACAGGGTTTTGAATACCACCTTACCATAAGCCTTCCGGCGGGATACAGGGAGAAGGCAGAAGATCCTTTTCCGGTACTGCTCTGGCTCCACGGATTCGGGGATAAGTGGGACCAGCTTCAAAAAGTGGCGGACTGGTTTCCGGGAAAGATAGTGATTATTCCTAACGATCCCTTCGGCACCTGGTTTTACGGCTACTCGGATCAATTGCCCGGAGGAGACCCCAACAGCGGGACGGTCGTAAATTACACGGAACGCAGGCTCCTCGCGTATATTGAATATGTCCTTAAAAACTACAAGGCCGACAGGAACCGCGTATTTGTGCTGGGCGGTTCCATGGGCGGGACGGGTGCCATTTCGCTGGCTTTAAGGTATCCTGAAATTTTCGCCGGCGCCGACTCCAGGAAAGGCGCGACAAACAGGAAATATTGCAAGTGGAAGAACCAGTGCGAAACTATCTGGGGTTCCGCATCAGGCGGAATCCTCAACAACGAAGGCGTGAAGGCCTGGGACTGGCAGAATATGGCCTGGTACGCCTCAAAATATCACAAGAAAAGCACCTGGCTTAGGACGCTGAACGGGAAAGAAGATGTTTCAATACCGTACCGCCAGCTCGCGGGGCCGCCGGGGGTCAAACCGATGAGCTTCTACAAGGCGCTGGAGGAATTTAAGATCGGGCACCAGTGTTTCTGGGACGGCTCTTCCCATACAAAGAGGCCGGACGCCTCTTTCATCCAGGAAGATTACTGGGACCCGTTCACGGATGAAGAATGTTTTCTGCGGCTTGATCTTTCTTTTCCGGCGTTTTGCCATTTTTCGGCGGACAATGATCCCGGCACAGGTGCCGGAGACGCCGTTGGAAAGGACGACCAGCTCGGCGACAACACCTATGACGGGGACAAAAACGGCGGGTTCAACAGGCACCTGAGATGGAACAGCAACAGCATACAAGACGCGCCGGAAGAATACTCTATAGAGATAAAAATGTCAGCTGGAAAGGACGGGTATAAAGGAAATGGAGTTGAAACAGTGGACGTCACTCCCAGGCGGCTTCAAAAGTTTAAGCCGCTGCCGAACGCCGTTTATTCCTGGGCTGCTTCAAACGGGCAGTCAGGTGAAATCACTGCTGACGGGGACGGCGTAATCACGGCGCTTTCCGTGAAAGTTACAACTGAATGGACAAAATTGAGTTTTAAACCGAAAAAGTAAAAGAATTCCTGATAGCAAGTGCTTCCCGTTTTGATATAATGTATTGTAAAATGCGTACTGAAACGGAAAGCCCGTGTCAAAAGGTGAGGCCTTATGAAAAAGCTGGTCGTTATCCTTGCCGCTGTTGCCGCTTTATCTTCGTGCCTGCAGGCAAAACAGGGGCGGAACCACATGGATTTGCTTAAGAATATCCACTGGCTCGGCCACGACGCATTTAAGATAACTGCTGGCGGGAAAGTAATATACATTGACCCGTTCAGGCTGAAGTCTGCCGAAAAAGCAGACCTTATCCTTGTTACTCATGCCCATCATGACCATTTTTCTCCCGAAGATATCATGCAAATAACCGGCCCCCAAACGCTCGTGGTTTCCATTGCCGAAGTATTGAAAGGGATAAACGGCTTGAAGCAGGAAGTAAAAGCAGGCGACAAGCTGGAAGCCGCCGGTTTCAAAATAGAGGTTGTGCCTGCCTACAACACAAATAAGAAATACCATCCCAAAGAAGCCGGCATGGTAGGGTATATTATTACAGCCGGCGGCGTCAGAATATATCACGCGGGGGATACTGACTTAATCCCGGAAATGAAGAAACTGAAAGTTGATGTGGCGCTGCTTCCGGTGTCCGGAACTTATGTCATGACTTCGGCTGAGGCCGCGGGTGCGGCAAAAGTCATTAAGCCTAAAGTTGCCGTGCCGATGCATTATGGTTCAATAATCGGAAGCGCCGCGGATGCCGATAACTTCAAGGATAAATTAAAAGGGAAAATAAATGCAGTAATATTGCAGCAGGAAAAATAACGGCAGAGGAGAGATAACATGCTCGAAGAACTGAAAGAAAAAGTATGCGCGGCAAACAAAGAACTTGCGAAGCAGCGCCTTGTGATACTGGCAATAGGAAATGTAAGCGGCAGGGACAGGCGGAAAGAATATGTTGTTATAAAACCCGAGGGAGTGTCTTATGAAGAAATGACCCCCGCGGATATGGTGGTTACGGACTTAAACGGAGAGGTTGTGGAAGGAATTCACAAGCCGTCGGGCTACATTCACGCGCATTGTTTTGTTTACAAGCATAGAAAGGATGTGGGCGGAATCGCCCATACGCATTCCCCATACGCCACCAGCTACGCGGTGCAGGGTAAGCCAATCCCGGCCCTGCTTATTCCGCATACCGCGAATTTCGGAGGAGACATACCGGTAACGCAAAAATACGACCAGGAACACAAATACGGCATAGGCTCCGCGCTGATTAAAGCCATGAAAAACAAAAACGAAAAAGCGGTCATCCTGGACAGGCACGGTATCTTTACCTTTGGCAATGATGCGGCGGACGCGGTCAAATACGCCGCGATTCTGGAAGACCTTGCGAAGACTTACAGGGCGGCAGGCAGATAATGGAGCTGATAGATGTTCACGCGCATTTTTTTCCGGATAATATAGCCCCGGCGACGATAGATTTCCTTGAGAAGGAAGCGGACATTAAGGCTTTCGGCTCGGGAACTGCCGGGTCTCTACTTGAAGCGATGAAGCGCGACGGCGTGACGCTTTCTATTAACGCGCCGGTGGCGACAAAGAAAGAGCAAGTCGTAAGCATCAACAGAAAGATGATAGACTTCAACAAGTCTTCCAAAGAGATAATCTGTTTTGGTTCAATGCATCCGGATTTTAATCAGATCGGAAGTATAGAGGAGGAGATTTCCCTTCTCGCGAAGAACGGCATAAAAGGCATCAAACTTCATTCCGAGTACCAGAGTTTTTATCCTGACGAGGACCGGCTCAAACCCGTTTATGAAGCTTGCGTAAAGTACAAAATAATAATTCTATTTCACGCAGGGGTGGATTTCGCGTATGAGAGCGGGGTAAAGGCGACTCCGAAGCGGTTAAGCGGTGTCGTAAAAATCCCGGGATTAAAAACTATCCTCGCGCACTTCGGTTCCTACAGGCAATGGGATGATGTGGCAAAATATCTTTCAGGGACTCCCGCCTACTTTGACACCGCCTACAGCGCGGAAGTGACTCCGGAAACCTGCAGAAACCTCGTCAAGACGCACGGGGAAGACAAAATTCTTTTCGGGACGGATTTCCCGTGGCAGACGGCGGGGATGATAAAGGGGATGTTGGAGAAAGCGGGATTAGCTAAGGAAACGTTGGAGAAGATATACTACAAAAATGCGAAAAAACTATTAAGTTTATAACGTAAACAATAACCCTTATTAATACCTGCCTTTTGCGTTGAAAAATACCGCTGCCGCCTATATAATCGGATATGGATATAAAAATGTGGGGTGAGGCCCTGACGGTAATTCCCAGGGTGGATAAAGAGCGCTGGGAAAAGTTGGATATCATATCAAAATGGCTTATTTCCACGAGAGCCGCTGTCCTGATAATGACATTTCTGTCCGCGGCAATAGGCGGCATCCTTGCCTATATGGACGGGAGTTTCAATCTTTACCGCTGGGTTATCTGTGCCTTGGGCCTGGTTATGGCGCATGCCTGCAATAATATATTGAACGATATGGTGGATCACTTCAAGGGTGTTGACAAGGGCAATTATTTCAGGGCGCAATACGGACCCCAGCCTCTGGAACACGGGCTGATGACCTTCAAGGAACTCTTTATCTACCTTGCCGTTACCGGTTTTATTGCGTTTTCAGCGGGAGCTTTCCTTATATATCTCACCGGAATCACCACCCTGTGGCTCGCTTTCGCGGGCGCGTTCTTTCTCTTATTTTATACCTGGCCGCTCAAGTATTTCGGTTTGGGAGAGTTCGCTGTCATTGCCGTCTGGGGCCCTCTTATGATAGGAGGAACCTATTTTGTCTGCGCGGGCTCCTGGAGCTGGCAGGCCTGTATCGTGAGTTTGCCTTACGCGCTCGGAGTCACGACAGTGCTCTTCGGCAAGCACATAGACAAGCTCGAACAGGATAAAGAAAAGAAGGTAAGGACGCTCCCTGTCATTATTGGGGAAAAAGCTTCAAGGTATTCCGTGATAGCGATGATGGCCCTGCAGTACGGGGTAGCTTTTTATCTGGTTTTTCGAGGGTATCCTGCCCTCGCGCTGACCGCCTTCTCGCTGAATATGTTTGTCGCGGTTGCCGGGATTTACTCTAAGAAAAAACCGGAAAGAGAGCCGGAAAACTATCCCAAAAACACCTGGCCTCTCTATTTTGTCGCTTACGCCTTCCAGCACAATAAAAGGTTTGGGCTGCTGTTTTTCGGCGCCCTGCTGCTCCAGGCCTTTCTCTTTCCGTTATTCAAGTTGCTTACTGGAAGATAAGGCATCCTGTTACAGCCGGACCCTGATCTCGTGTTTTCCGCCCGCTTTAAAAAATCCGTCAGCGGCAATAAATAAAGTTCTTCCTGTAGCCGAATCTGTTTCTGTCACTGTGATATTTTTCCCGTCAACTTGCATGCCCTTGACCGAACACTCTTCCGCGTTTTGGTTAAGAATGATCAGGTGAACCGCGGAGCCGCGCCAGCTAAAATTTGCCTCGATTTTCTTAAAATGCTTCGGGATGCAAGGGTCAATTGCCAGGCCGGAAAGAAGCGGCCGGATGCCGAACATCCAGTCATAGACCATGCGAAGCCCGTAGGCAATGCTGCCCGTTAGAAAGTTCATGCCGCCGCGGAAGGGAAATCCCGGGAGTTCCTGCCAGCAGTTAACCACGCCGTAAGGCGGGGTCATCGCGTTTTTGAGCGGATGGCGTTCCTGATCGTAGGGAAGCAGGTATTGGATAACGTCAAAGAGCCTGTCGCCTTTTCCGGCGGAAGCTAACCCTCTGCCAAGGAATCCGTGAGAGCCGTGATTGTAGGCGGTGGCGTTTTCCGAGCGGAAAGCCGTAAGATCCCCGCTGCCAACCCTGCCGGTATTAGCTATCGGTTTCTTTCCCATCGGCGGCCAGCAGAGGCGATATCCCGCGCTGCATTTCAGTTTGTCCATCTCGTTCATTAGATTATCAACAAGTCCCGGTATCGCGACTCCGGAAGTTAGCGCGAACCAGTTTGCCGGACCGTAAATTCTGCGCTCGCCGTCCGGGTCCTTGTCTGAATAGAGCCAGGCGCCGTCATCATTGAAAACGCTGTTAAAATAGCCTTCTTTGTTCAACGCGTGTTTCAGGAGAGCGTTTTTGAGCTCCTCCATTTTTCCGGAATAAAGAGA
>CAIWRR010000061.1 GCA_903915125.1 Candidatus Firestoneibacteriota bacterium
GCAATACACCCTCTCCGCCGGAGGTTGGGATAAAATCGCGGAAATGATACCGGACCGGAGAAATTACGGAAATATCGCGGTCTCGCCGAAAGGAGGAACGCTGGTTTTTATGAGAGACCTGCTGAAGGATGTTCACACTCTGTATGCGGTTGATACGGAGACCGGGAAAAAGAAGCTGCTCTTTGAAGAGCTCAAGGGCAAAACGCCGGTGTGGTCGCCGGACGGAAAATACATATATACTGGCGCGGAACTTTTAAACCCGGCGGAGAAGACCTGCGTGAAGGCCTGCCCGGAAAGCGCCGGTTTTTCCTGGTCCGCTGACGGCAAAAAGCTTTTTGGGGCGGAAAAAGAAAA
Source organism: Candidatus Firestoneibacteriota bacterium (assembly GCA_903915125.1). Classification (GTDB taxonomy): domain Bacteria; phylum Oederibacteriota; class D2-FULL-39-29; order D2-FULL-39-29; family CAIOVX01; genus CAIOVX01. Next base: position 355 of record CAIWRR010000061.1, read on the forward strand.
GGAAGGCAGCCTGTTCATCTTTGATATTGAATCCGGAAAGAAACAGGACCTGCCCGTGTCCGGCTTTAAGGTTGCCGGGGTTTCTTTTACAGGTGACGGGAAAAAGGCGGTTTGCGTTGACGAAAAGGGCGGGAATCTGTTCCTTCTGACTATAGAATAACCCGTATTAACCGGCCTAAATCTTCTGATAACACCAAACGAACCTTGCGCATCCCGCGGGCTCATTCCCTCCCCGCTCCCGCAGACTGTTATTCCCGGCGGCGCGCGTCAGCTTATGCCGCTTGACTGGTCAGTGACTATGTGATACTATACTCACATAGTAGCGCGGAAAAGCAAACGTCAGGAAGAAGGGGAATGAACATGGCGAATAGCGAAGTAACAAGAAAACTGTCTTTTCTGGACAGATACTTGACGGTATGGATTTTTGCGGCAATGGCGGCAGGGGTGCTGGCCGGATACTTTATTCCGGGCGTCGAAGGATTCGTAAACAGTTTTTCGGCCGGAACCACGAATATCCCGATTGCTGCCGGTCTTATTCTTATGATGTATCCGCCTTTTGCGAAAGTGAAATATGAGGAAATGGGCGATGTCTTCAGAAACAAAAAGGTGCTCGGATTGTCTCTCCTTCAAAACTGGCTGATAGGCCCTGCCCTAATGTTCATTCTTGCCATTGTTTTCTTAAGGGGTTATCCCGGGTATATGGCCGGCCTTATAATGATCGGCCTGGCGCGCTGCATTGCGATGGTTATCGTGTGGAACGAGCTGGCCAAAGGTGACACCGAATACGCCGCGGGGCTTGTCGCTTTCAACAGCGTTTTTCAGGTCTTATTTTACAGCGTGTACGCCTGGGTATTTATTACGGTGCTTCCGCCCTGCTTTGGGCTCAAAGGCGTCATGGTAACTGTGAGCATCGGCCAGATAGCAAAAAGCGTCTTTATCTACCTGGGCATCCCTTTCCTGGCCGGCGCGTTGACGAGATTTGTCGTTTTAAAGTTTAAGAGTAAAGAATGGTACCATTCAAAATTCGTACCCGTAATCAGCCCGATTACGCTGATTGCCCTGCTCTTTACCATAGTTGTAATGTTTTCCCTCAAAGGAAATCTGATAATAAAACTTCCCCTGGATGTTCTAAGGATAGCCGTCCCGCTGCTCCTCTACTTTGTTTTGATGTTCCTGGTGAGTTTCTTTATGGGGAAGAAAATCGGCGCCGATTACTCCAAGACAACAACCCTGGCATTCACGGCAGCAAGCAATAATTTTGAACTGGCAATCGCGGTAGCCGTTGCGGTCTTTGGGCTTAACTCGGACGCCGCTTTTGCCGCGGTAATAGGGCCGCTTGTTGAAGTCCCGGTAATGATAGGATTGGTCAATGTGGCGTTCTTTTTCCGGAGAAAGTATTTTACAGACTTGATTTCAGGGTGACGTGAATTATTGGATTTCGAGGAGGCTTATATGACAAATGCCTGCGGCGGGAACGGAAAAGAAAGAGTGGTCTTTGCCTGTTCGGGAGCGGCGGATGTCGGAGAACTTGCCGATAAAGTGGCGAGAAAGATGCGGAGCGACGGCTTCGGAAAAATGTCCTGCCTGATTGGCGTAGGCGCGAAACTGGACAGTTTCCTGCAAACAGCCAGGAATTCGCATACCGTGGTTATTGACGGCTGTTCC
>CAIWRR010000062.1 GCA_903915125.1 Candidatus Firestoneibacteriota bacterium
ACCTCCGCGGTGTATGCCTGCGGGCCGGTCCCGATGCTTAAGGCAGTTGCGCAAGTCTCTGAAAAACACGGGATAGAATGCCAGGTCTCAATGGAATCCATGATGGCCTGCGGCATAGGTGTTTGCCTGTCCTGTGTCTGCGCGGTGAGGGAAGGTATGGATACGGGTTATAAGCGGATTTGCGCCGACGGCCCGGTCTTTGATTCAAGGGAGATAGTTTGGCGGACATAAAAATAAAAATAGCTGGAATTAAAATGAAGAACCCGGTAATGTTGGCTTCGGGAACCTGCGGGTTTGGCGAGGAGTTCTCCCGCATTTTTGACCTTAACCTGCTTGGCGGAATAATAGTAAAAGGCACAACGCTTAAACCAAGGGCCGGGAACAAACCGCCAAGGGCCGCGGAGACTCCTTATGGCATGTTGAACTCAATAGGGCTCCAGAACCCGGGCGTTGAAGCTGTAATAGAAGAGAAACTTCCGTTCCTGCGCCAATTTGACCTGCCGGTATTTGTGAACATTTCAGGGAACTCAAAAGAGGAATACGCGGAGCTCGCGCGGCTGCTCGGAAAAGCGAAAGGAGTCTCCGCTCTCGAAGTGAATATTTCCTGCCCGAATGTGAAACATAAAAACTCAGGGTTGTTCTGCCAGGATCTCGGTGATGTCTACGCGATAACCAGGGCGGTGAAGAGGAAAAGTAAAGTCCCGGTATTTGTAAAACTCTCAGCGGAAGTAAGCGATTTTAAAGAGACCGTGAAGACTGCCGTTAGAGCAGGCGCTGACGGCCTATCCCTTATTAACACCCTGCGAGGAATGGCAATTGACATTAAGACAGGCAGGCCAAAACTTGCGAACATAATAGGCGGCCTTTCAGGGCCGGCCATTAAACCGGTCGGGATTCGGGCTGTCTATGAAGCTTTCTCGGCGGTAAAAGTTCCGATTATTGGCATGGGCGGGATTGCCTCTGCGGAAGACGCTCTTGAATATTTTTTTGCGGGCGCCTCCGCGATTGCCGTCGGAACCGCCTCTTTTTACGATCCACTCACGCCACTAAGCATAGTCAAAGGCCTGAAAAAACACTTTGAAGATAATCCTTCAGACTCTGTTCCCGGGATAAGAGGCAGAATTTCCTTCTAAACATTTTTTCTCCGGAGGTCCATTGAAAATACTTTCGATTGCGCTATTATTTGTTTCATCCTTGCTGGCCGCCGGCAACGAAACCATAATGAAGGAAAAGCCTTCCGTATACGCAACGATGCAATGCGCCGGCATTCAGTGGAATATAGAGGGAGACAGCAATAACAACGCGGCCTGCAAAGTCGAGTTTCGCGAGAAAGGAACGGCCGGGTGGAAGCAAGCAATGGATCTTTTCCGCGCCGGCGCGGTAACTCCGGATAAGAATTCTTTGGAAACCGCCCTTGGCTGGAAGAACCATATGAGCCAATATGTGCTTGAGCGCTGGAAATTGAATTATCTCGCCGGCTCGATCTTTAATCTTAAAGAGGGAACGGAATACGAGGTAAAATTATCTTTAAAGGACCCTGACGGCGGGGAGGCTTCCGAACTCCTTAAAGTAAAGACCAGAACATATCCGGTTCTGCCGGACTTAAAGTCATCAAAAATAGCCGAGGTCAAACCTGTTGCCCGGGGTGCGCTGAGGAAGGCCGTACTTGCCGCGAAAGACGGGGAAGTGCTTCTGGTTCACGCGGGCGTATACGACGGAAACTTTAAAGTCCTTGCCCCGGTTACGATTATGGCCGCCGGCG
>CAIWRR010000063.1 GCA_903915125.1 Candidatus Firestoneibacteriota bacterium
AAAACTTACGCGCCCCTTCCGCTCATTTTTTCTTTTTTTTCCCGGGCTTCAACGGCACATTCTTGTGAATATCAAAAAGCGGCTGCATGCTCGCGAAGCTTACGGGCTTGGGAGCCGGCTTGGCCTCAATCTTTGGCTTGGCCACCTTCTTTTTCATGGCGCACCGCCTCTCTGAGGGTTTGTTTTCCTTACACGCATTATATACCAATATTTTAGAACTGAAAAGAAGCGATTTCCGCGGGCAAAAAGGTTTATTGGCTTGCTCTTTTGTGTTTCCCGCAGACTAATTTGGCAGGTAAACCTTAGGCCTGAAGGATTTCCGGCTGACCTCTCTTGCCTCTTCCAAAGATTCAAGCCTGCCAGACGCAAGCGCCTGAATGAGGACATTTCCCGCAGACGAGGCTTCCGCCGGCCCGGCATAAACGGGAAGTCCTGTTGCTTTCGCGGTGAGCTCGCAGAGCAGGGAATTGTTCGCTCCCCCGCCGATGATGTGAATCCGCCCCGGCCTTTTGCCGCGGAGCAGAGTTATCTCCTCAAGCGCCTTTTTATAAGAAAGCGCCAGGCTCTCAAGGACAACGCGGACAAGTTCTCCTTCGCTCTTTGGAGTTTTCTGCCCTGTTTTCCTGCAATACGCGCGTATCTCTTCCGGCATGTCGCAGGGAGTGAGAAACGGCGGATGATTTGTGTCTATGACGGCAACCGCCTTTCCCGACTTTCTTGCCAGGCCGGACAGCTCCGCGAAGCTTCTCTTTCTTCCCCTCTTCGCGAGGTTCCGCGCGATCTCCTGAATCATCCAGAGGCCGTTGATATTTTTCAGTATTCTGAAGGTTCCTTCCGCTCCGCCCTCGTTTGTATAGTTAAGTTTCGCAGAAAGCGCGGTTATGCAGGGCTTCTTTGCCTCATAGCCGACAAGAGACCAGCTTCCGCTGCTGATATAGGCGAAATCCTCCCCGCTCGCGGGGATGGCCGCGACCGCGGAGGCCGTGTCGTGAGAGGCGACATTAATAACCGGAACGCCGTAATTTATTCCCGCCTCTTTGGCGATCGCCGGAAGAATGTTGCCGAGAATATTCCCGGGCCGCGCGAGAGGCGGCATAACGGATGTGTCCACTCCGATGCCCCTGAATATCTCGGGAGAAAATCTTTTTTCGCGCGGGTTATATAACTGGGAAGTGGTCGCAACGGTAAATTCGGCTGCCCGCTCTCCGGTCAGGAAGTAATTCATGAGGTCGGGAATAAAGAGCAGTGTTTTTGCCTTTTTTAGCGCTTTGTCGTTTTTCTTTGCGAGCGCGAAGAGCTGGAAAACCGTGTTAATCCTCATTATCTGTATGCCGGTGAGTTTGTAGAGGCGTTCCCTGGGAATTTTCTTGAAGAGTTTCTCCGGCATTCCTTCTGTCATAGAATCACGGTAGCAGATTGAGTCGGATAGGAGTTTCCCTTTAGCGTCCAGCAGGCCAAAGTCCACTCCCCAGGCGTCAATTCCGGCCGAATCAATCCTTTTGCCCGGCTTCGCGCAAAGGGCAAGGCCTTTTTTTATCTGCTCAAACTGTCCGCGGGGGTCCCAATAGAGGCGTCCGTTCTTCTTTACGGGTTTGTTTGAAAATCTATGAATCTCAGAGAGTTTAAGGCGTCCGGAAAACGAGAGTTCTCCCAGAACCGCTCTGCCGCTTCCGGCGCCAAGATCAAAAGCCAGGTATCGGTTTACGCTCACTTTCCCTCAGGAATTCCCGAAAGCGCGGTCTATTTCTTTGAGCTGCGCGCTGCTCAGCCCTTCCGGCTCTTTCCCGGCCATTTTACAAAGGAAATAAATATCCGCGGCTTTCGCTATCGTATCGATAAAATCAAAAGACTCGAAAATATCAACTCCGGTTGAGACCACTCCGTGTTTCTCCCATACTGTGACGCTCTTGCCTTTTAAGGAACCGATAGTCGCCTCCGCAAGGTCAAGGGAGCCGGGACACCTGTACGGAGCAAAACCGGTTCCCTGCGGCAGGACCACCCGGACTTCAGGATGCATGCCAAAGAGGACAGCGTTCAATTTTGCTTCATTCTTGAACTTTTTCATCTGTGAAAGAGCGATTAGATTGTTTGGATGGGTATGGATGACCGCCCTTTTCGGAGAGTCGGAAGCGCGGAGCATACCGTGAACCATAAGATGAGAGGGGAACTCCGAGGTTGCCTTCTTCGCCGCCTCCTTCTTCGCGCTTAAGACATAGTACCCGCTCAAATCTTTTGCGATCATAACCACAAGCAGGGTGTTCTCCCTATCTTTTGCAATGTCGCGAAGCCTCGCGCCGGTTATGGTTGTTATAAACATCCGTCCGGCAAGATTTTTTCCGCACTTTTGCAGCGGGTATTTCCTGTAGCGGCTTAATTCTTTAGGAGCGGCTGCTTCGCCGGTGATATCAATTGAAAGATTTCCGGCGTTCCGCTCGGCCCAGCCTTTCTGCCAGAGGTATTGCGTGACTTCGGAGATGTCTTTCCAATAACGCTTTAGTACTTTATCGGTTCTGAATGAATACTGCTTTGACATGACCACTCCTTTTGCAAGAACCTGCATGATTACACAGATTACAAAAATAG
>CAIWRR010000064.1 GCA_903915125.1 Candidatus Firestoneibacteriota bacterium
ACACCTATAAAGAGAAACTCCGGCCTTCAGGCCGCAGAGTTTCATAAGGTTTATAACGTAAAGCAAAACAATAACGGAGTGATGATGAAAGACCTGCTGGTTGAAATAGGTGTTGAGGAGATCCCCGCGGGGCAGCTGAAAGGCGCCTCTGAGCAGTTCGCGGGTGGTATCAGAAAAGCGCTTGCTGACGCAAGAATAGAGTCCGGCGCTGTTGAAATATTTGCAACCCCGAGAAGGATTGGGGTCGTTTTTAAATCGGTTTCCGAGGGGCAAAAAGAAGCCGCGGCCGAAGTAATGGGGCCTCCGAAACGCATTGCTTATGACGCTGACGGCAAGCCCACGCAGGCGGCGCTCGGTTTCGCGAAGACCAACGGAGTCGATATCGCGGAAGTAAGAATAAAATCGCTTCCAAAAGGCGAGTATCTTTGTGTTATGAAGCTCGAGAAGGGGCAAAAGACGGAAGCCCTCCTGCCTGAAATTATCACAAAGCAGATAGCCTCAATAAGCTGGGCGAAAACTATGAAATGGCACGGCGACGCGAGATTCGTGCGCCCTGTCCGCTCGCTGCTCTGTCTCTTCGGGAAGGAACTCCTGAGGGTTGAATACTCTGATGTTATTTCCTCAAACAGGGTTTTTGGGCACAGAATCCTAAGCCCCAACCCGGCGCAGGTATCGGAACCGGAAAAATACAGGGATATTCTGAAGAAGCTTTTCGTCACGGCGTCTTTTGAAGAGAGAAAGGCGCAGGTGCTTGAGGAAGTGAAAAAGGCGCTTGCCGGGATTCCCGGAAGGGCGCTCCTTGACGAAGACCTGGTTGAAGAGATTACAAACCTTGTTGAGTTTCCCTCCGGAATACTCGGCTCATTCGACAGGAAATACCTTGAGCTTCCCGGAGAGCTGCTGATAGAGGTTATGAAAAAGAATCAGAAGTATTTCCCGGTGCTGGATTCCTCGGGCCGGCTGCTTCCGTATTTTATCTGCATAAGAAACGGTTCAAGCCTGCACAATGAGATAGTCAAAGAAGGAAACGAAAGGGTCCTGCGCGCTAGGTTTGAGGACGCTGCCTTCTTTTTCAACGAGGATAAAAAGACCCGCCTCGGCGACAGGGCGGTGAAGCTGAAAAATGTGGTCTTCCAGGTAGAACTTGGAAGCCTTTACGAGAAGATAGAAAGGATTAAGGTCCTTTACGCAAAGGCCTCGGTGTCATTTCCCGGTTCAGATGCTCAAAAGGTGAACAGGGCGCTGGAACTCTGCAAGGCGGACCTGGTGACAGATATGATACGCGAGTTCCCTGAACTGCAGGGGATAATGGGCAGGGAGTACGCCAAGGTTGACGGCGAAGACGCTGAAGTTGCCTCGGCTATCGCGGAACATTACCTGCCAAAATTCTCGGGGGACGCTCTTCCTCAGACGGTTACCGGCAGAGTATTGAGCATACTTGACCGCATAGACACAATCAGCGGCTGCTTTGCCATCGGGCTGGTTCCGACCGGCTCGCAGGACCCTTACGGCCTCAGAAGAAGCACTCTCGGCGTTATAAATGAAATATTGAAGTTCAATCTGGACCTTTCCGTGAAGGAGCTTGTTAAATACTCGCTTGAGACTTACGGGAGTAAGTTGAAAGGCGACGCAGGCAAAATATGCAATGATATCCTGGAATTCTTTAAGGGCAGAATGGATGTAATCCTTCGGGAAAAGGGCCTGCGCTACGACCTTGTGAACGCCGTCCTCGCTACAGACTGCAGCAATATCACCGAGGCCTTTAAACGGGCCGGAGTGCTTGACGCGCTCGCCAAAGCGGAAGGTTTTAACAATACAATGGTGACTTTCTCGAGGGTCATTAATATTATTCCGAAAGATGGAAAGCCTGCGGCAGTTAAATCGGGGCTTTTTAAGGATGAGTCCGAGAAAAAGTTGTTTGAACTTGCTGTGGCGGCGGAGAAGGAATTCAAGCAGTTGACTGCCGGCGGGAAATACGCCGAAGCTTTTGCGCTTCTTACAAAACTTGCTCCGGCGATAGACGAGTTCTTCACCGGCGTAATGGTGATGGACAAGGACCAGGAAGTCAAGGCGAACCGCCTCGCTCTGCTCGCGTTCATCAGTTCCATGTTCCTTCAAGTGGGAGATTTCTCGAAGATTAATACCAAGTAAAATACGGAGTGTGCTATACTTAACCGATGAAAATTCAATTCGACCATCCATACGTAAAGCTTGCAACGCTGAAAGCGGTGGAGCGTTACGGAACCACGACAAATATCGAGGCCAACGAGCAGCTTCTGAAGAAGTTCGGCAAGACAATCTGGAGAAAAAAACAGATAGAAGCCATCCATAAGGCGTTCGGCGTTAGTTTTGACAAGAACGACATAACGATGAACCTTGCGGCGGCCCTTGCAGCCCTCGAAATACTTAAAAAGGAAAAATAACCGCCGATGAAACTAGTGATCTTTGATGTTGATAACACCCTTACCAATACAGGCAGGGCCGACCAGGATTGTTTCCTGCAGGCCGTAAACTATGTTTTTAACATAAAAGACATAGATACCGACTGGTCTCACTACAAGAATGTAACCGCCATTTCAATTCTGGATCAAATACTCCGCGCGAAGTCAGGGAAAGTCCCCAGGAAAAGAGAGATTTCGGATATGCGCGACGCGTTCCTGTCAAACCTGAAAGAAAAGTCAAAAAAGCGGCCGGGAGAGTTCTCGGAAGTGCCGGGCGCTTCAAATATGATGACGGAACTTCTCAGGAAGAGCGAATTTGCTTCCGCTATCGCGACGGGAAGTTTCGCGGACGGGGCGGCGTTTAAGCTTGAATTCGCAAAAATACCCTACAAGAAATATTGCATCGCTTCAGGCGCGGAATGTTTTACCCGGGAAGAGTTGATAGATATAGCAGTGACGAAGGCAAAGTCTGTTTACGGCGTCTCGAACTTTGAAAGCGTAATCAGCGTCGGCGACGGCATCTGGGACCTTAAGACCGCTTCGAATATCGGCATGCCCTTTGTCGGGGTGGGTAACAAGCAGGTGCTTGAACAGAACGGGGTGAAGTACTGGGTCAACGATTACCGCGACCTGCCGGGTTTCTTCAGTATGCTGGCTGGCGCTGTTTAGGAGATTTTCTTTTGCAGGACAAGCAGATCTGTTCTTGTGCCCCAGCCGGACTTCTTCCAGAACTTTCTTCCGCTGATATTACTTTTGTATACGAAAATATTGCATTTTGCTATTTCCAGCGCGTTTAAACCGTAGAGGCAGGCGTTAACCAGGCTTGTTCCTATACCTTTGCTTCTGAAATCCGGAGCCACGGCGAGATGATGAATATAACCTCTTCTGCCGTCGTGCCCGCATAACACCGCGCCTATGATTCTTTTCTCCGACACGGCCACAAACGAAAGGCCGGGATTCCTTTTTAAATAAGAGTTTATCTCTTTCTTGTTGTCGCCGTCTCCGGTTCCTATGCCTTTTGTGTTGCTCCAGAGCGCAACCACTTGAGCATGGTCTTTAATGGTCATTATTCTGATTAACATGCTGGAATCCTCCATTATTTTGAAGTCTCTTTATGATATTATACATTATTGTGACCGTCCTGTAAAAGGCTAGGCCAACTAGAGGTGGTATGAAAAATAATTCTGTTTTTGACCAGTCGCCGTATACTTGCAGGATGGATTGGGGAATTCACGGCGCAATATCTGCCGCGGACAGGGGCGATATTATTATAATTGTTGATGTATTGAGCTTCTCTTCGGCGGTTGCCGCGGCAGTTCATCACGGTGCGGTAATCTACCCTTTCCCGATGTCAGGCAAAATAGCGGATTTTGGCAGGGCGACGGGCGCTAAAGTTCTGAAGGGAAAGAGAGAGGCAAAGCTGTCCGGGGAGCCGTCACTCTCGCCTGTTTCGTTCAACAGGGCCTGTAAAGGAAAGAAATATGTTATGTCTTCTTTGAACGGCGCGGCTTGCGCGAAGGCCTCCGCAAAAGTTCCGGCTCTTTTTGCAGGGTCTCTTCTGAACGCGAGAAAGACCGCAAAGGCGGCGGAAAGCGTAAGGGAAAAAACTAAATCGAGTATCACCGTTATTGCCTGCGGAGAAAGAATAAACGGAAGCCCTGAACTTCGCCCGTGCATTGAGGATTATCTTGGCGCCGGAGCCATCCTAAATGAACTTTCCGGAAGTAAATCCCCGGAAGCCGGCGTCTGCTCAGGCGCTTTTGAAAATGCAAGTTCAAAACTTGAGCAGTTAGTAGGCGATTGCGCCAGCGGCAGAGAATTGAAGGCGGCCGGATTTGGAAAGGATGTATTGTTCGCGGCGAGACTCAATGTCATAAGAGAAGTGCCCGTACTTATCCAGGACGACCTGCATAAACCATACTTCAAGGCATATTCTTCTGAATGAAAAACTCCGGTCTCCGGGGGATATATAATGAGCGAAATTATTTTAAAATAGGGAATAAACCCTAAAACACTTAATTGAAATTACAGGGAGCCGCTAAAGTGCCGCAAACGGAAAGAAACATAAGAAAAGGGAAGCTATATGGCGTTATTGCTGCTTTAACCTGGGTCACAATCTGGCCGCTCTCGAAGATAATAACCAGGGATTACCCTTCAATAGACCAGTTTTTTATTGCGTTCGTCAGGTTTTTTTCAGCGGCCCTCGCGATATTTTGCATCTTTCTGATAAAGAAAGAAAGGTCATTCCTTTCGACCGTAAAAAACCACTGGCGGCTTGCGCTGCTTCTCGGTTTTTTTGGCATTTTTGGCATGGGTTCGCTGGTATTTTTCTCAATCAAATATACCAGTTCGGTGAACTCCGCGCTGCTGATGAATTCCAACGCCATGTTCATAATAGTATTCTCCGTGTTTATCGGGGAGAAGATCACGCCTGCCAAAGGAATCGGCGCGCTGCTCGGGGCTTTCGGATGCTACCTGATAATCAATAACGGTTTTGGCCTCAAGCTGTTTTCCAGCGCGACCTTGAAAGGAGACCTGCTCGCGCTGGGAGCCGCGGTTTGTTGGGCAATATATACGGTTGTAGGCAGGGCCAGGGTTAAGAATGTAAATTCCACTCATATTTCCGCTCTGAACTTCTTCTTTGGCTCGCTGATGATACTGGCGCTTACCTTTATACTTGGCGTACCGGCAACGGGCATATTCCAGCCGGTGCCTTTTTCAATGATGCTCTACATCGGCCTGATACCAACGGCCTATGGTTTTACCATCTGGTATTACGCGCTGGAGCATGTTGAAGCCGGCGCGCTCGGGCTTTACCAGTTCCTGGTACCGCTTCTAACAGCCATCATAGGCGTCTTATTCCTTAATGAAACCTTCACTGTTTTTACTTTTTTCGGAATGGTTGCAATATTGTCGGGAATAATTCTTACCGGAATTATCGGCGGAGAAAAACCCGCGGGTGATTAGAGTTATAATGAAAAGGCCCCGGTCTCCCGGGGCCTTTTGTTTACGTTAAGAACGTTACAAACGTTATGAACGCTTATTCGTGATGTTTAATCTCAGACGCCGTAATTCCGCTCTTCGCCCCTGCTATAATTCCCTTTCCCTTGCAGCCGAAGTAGCCGATATATTCCCTTACTCTGTCCTTAACCGCGTTCTTGCCCGGGAGGAGGATCTTTCTCATATCTTTTTCCGCGGGGTTCTTGTTGTAGGTCGCGCCGACTGCTTCGACGAAGGAAACGGAAAGCTGGGTCGCCACATTAATCTTGCAGAGGCCGTTCGCGATGCCTTCTATTATTGAAGCCGGGTCAACGCCGGACGAGCCGTGAAGCACCAGTGGTATATTTACGACCTGGCGAATTCTCTTAAGCCTCGGTATATCAAGCTTCGCGGTTCTGTCCTTCATTGCATGGACTGAGCCGATCGCGACTGCGAGGGAGTCTATCTTGGTGAGTTCAATGAATTTTACCGCTTCATCCGGCTGGGTCATTGCTTTTTCAACCTGTTCAGGAGATACTTTGTCGGCTGACTGGAGCACTTTGCCGAGTTCCGCTTCCACAGGGATGCCGCAGGCGTGGGACATTTCCGTGATCTTCGCCGTCATCTTTACGTTCTCTTCGAAGGAGAGCGCCGAGCCGTCGAACATAAGGGAAGTGAAGCCGGCCCTTAAACACCTTACATTCTGCAGGTAATCAGTGCCATGGTCAAGGTGAAGGATTACCGGGACCGATGCGAGTTCCGCGGCCGCTTTTACTATTGCGGTCGACATTTCAAGGCCCGCGTATTTTATCGCGCCCTGGCTTACCTGGATGATCACAGGCGCTTTTTCTTCTTCCGCTGTCTCTATGATAGCTTCCACGAACTCCATATTGTTCGCGTTAAACGCGCCGATAGCGAATTTCTCCGCCTGCGCTTTGAGCAACCATTCCTTGCTGTTTACTAACGGCATACTTGCCTCCTAAAAAAGAATTTAGATACCTTTGTTTGGCCAAAAAAAAGCCCCCTTACGGAGGCTTTAGTTCGCTGTTTGAGGAACAGAAAAGTTAAGCCTACGCCCAGACCTTCATCGTGACATCCTTAAAGGTAGCCACTTTGGAGGCATAAACGTCAACTATGACGTCTTCGGGTTTAAACCAGAGTTTTATCTCGCGTTCCGCGTCTGTTTCGTCGGAGGAAGCGTGAATGACATTTTCGTAAACGCCTTTAGTGGTGATTCTGCCGTAGGCGCCTCTGATTGATACCGGGTCGGCTTCTTCAGGATTGGTCGCTCCCGCAATTTCTCTGACTTTCTTGATGGCATCTTTGCCCCAATAGACCATTGCGAGCACTTTATGCCTGTCGTGATATTCGCCGAGGAGGTATTTGATAACATCATCGAAGAAAGGTTTATCTTTGAGATGCCGGTAGTGTTCCGCGGCGAGCTCCCTGTTGACCTTAACCACTTTCGCGGCTATGATCTCAAGTTTTGTTTCTGAAAGCCTGGTGAGGATGTTCCCGGTCAGGGATTTCTTCAGTCCGTCGGGTTTAACTATTACAAGGGTTGATTGGCTCATAGGTTAATCTTATAACATACGGCTTTTCCTAAGTCAACGGGAAATCTGCCGAAGAGGCAACCCAATATTTTTGGTTGACTTTAGCGCCGGGAAGTAATACTTTTGTTATATAGCAAAACGGAGGTTGTTTATGAATATTGTCCACGTTGCCGGTGAGAATAAAGGTAAGGTGATGATTTACGCTCTTTCCACCTGTATCTGGTGCCGCAAGACTAAACAGCTTCTGAAGGACAAGAAAGTCGCTTTTGATTACTGTGATGTGGATCTTGAAGAGGGCGCTGAGAAAGAGGCCGCGCAGAAAGCAATAAAGAAATGGAATCCCTCGGTATCTTTTCCCACACTTGTTATTGATAATCATGACGCCGTGCTTGGCTACCAACCTGACGAAATACAGGAGAAGCTGGGGCTATGACAGAAGAAGAGAAGGCTCTTGAGGCTGAAGCAGGCAGAGTTTATACGAAAATAAAGAAAGACGCTGAAGCAAACGGCTATCATTTGAACCCTGATGCGCAGTTTGCAGGGGACCTTGTACGCGGTTTGCTCATTAATGAAAAGAGGTATGGCTACGCTGCCTGTCCGTGCAGGCTTGCTTCAGGCGTCAAGAAGGAAGATCTCGACATCATTTGTCCCTGTGATTACAGGGATGCGGATCTGGCAGCGCACGAAGCCTGTTATTGCGCGCTTTATGTGTCCGGCGGAATAAGCGCCGGCAAGGGAACGGCGAAAGCAATTCCTGACAGAAGGCCTCCCAAAGAAGCTCGCGCCGGGGTAAAGACAAAACCGGTTTTGGACAGGCAGTTGCCATCAATGCCGATTTGGCGCTGCAAAGTGTGCGGCTACCTTTGCGCCAGAGAACAACCGCCGGAAATATGCCCGATATGTAAAGCCGGAAAAGAACGGTTTGAGGTTTTTGCCTGATTATGAATATATCTGATTTCTGCGTTGATTGTTGGTGCTGCAAGAAAGCCCGCGAGAAGCGGGGAAGTTTCTGGTATGGCTTTGTGAAATTTATATATCATTCCCTCTGGTGTCCTTACTGCAAGGCTTACGAAAAGGAAACCGGCAAGAAACCCTACGAGAGCTAAATTTCAGCGGCAGGAAACCGGTCAATGGGTTTCGCCCTGATAAATCATGGAGGAAGCATGGCGGCTTTGGAGAATGTACTGAATAAGAGCGACAAAAGCAATTCGTTGTTTGAGGCGGAAATAAGGAAGATAAAAATTCCGGTCTGCAAGCAGTTCTTGAAAGGCGGAAAGATTTCGCCGGTTGATTTTAAGGCTTCAAAAGATTCAGTATCCTCAAAGGACTCAACTAAAGTCTTTGCTAGTTTCCCCAACCTTAGGGAGACCGCTTCAAAAGTAATGCAGGGAGTGCGCGGCGGTAAGAGACCTAAACTAAAGGGCAAGAGGATTGCCGTGCTCTTCTCCGGCGGGCCTGCAGCCGGCGGACACAACGTGGTCGCCGGGCTCTTTGATATGCTCGCGGCTTCCAAATGCACGCTGCTCGGCGTTAAGGCCGGGCCAAAGGGGCTCATAAACGGGGACCTTTTTATGGTTAAAGCGGAAGATATCAAAAGAATTAAGAATACCGGCGGTTTTGATTACCTCGGTTCTGACAGAACCAAGATAAAGACTGAAGAGCAGTTCGCCGCGGTAAAGAAGACCTGCGTGGACAACAAACTTGACGCTATTGTGGTGGTAGGCGGAGACGATTCCAATACCAATGCCGCTGTTCTCGCGGAGTATCTTTATATAGGAGTCAAACCGGACGGTTCCGGCGTTCAGGTAATAGGCGTTCCCAAAACTATAGACGGAGACCTGCAGATAGGAAAGTTCCTGCCAATATCTTTCGGTTTTGACACCGCGACTAAGATTTTTGCCGAGATGGTTGGCAATATACTTCAGGATACGCCGTCCTCCAGGAAGTACTGGCATTTCATTAAACTCATGGGACGCGCGGCAAGCCACGTCGCTCTTGAGGTGGCGCTTCAGACTAAACCTGCGATAGCTCTTATCTCGGAAGAGGTCGCGGAAAAGAAAATGGCCCTCGCCGATATAGTCAAGCAGATAGGCGACACCGTAATCAACCGCGCAGGAAACAAAATGAATTATGGCGTGGTGGTTGTTCCGGAAGGGTTGATTGAATTTATTCCGGAAATGAACCTGTTGATTCACGAGCTTAATCATATTGTCGCGAAACACGAGAAAGAAACTGCGGAACTGGAACTTGCAAAGAAGATAGATTTTGTGAGGGCAAAACTTTCCGAAGAGCACAGCAGTCTCTTTGCGAGCCTGCCGCATTACATCCAGGAGATGCTGCTCTTTGACCGCGATTCCCACGGCAACCTTCAGGTTTCTCAGATACCGACAGAAAAGCTGCTTATTGATATGGTGAAGAAGTACGTGAAAAAAACAGCTCCCGAGACGAAATTTTCCACGCTAAACCATTTCTTCGGCTATGAAGGCAGGTGCGGCGCGCCTTCGCTCTTTGACGCGGCCTATTGTTATAACCTGGGCCTTACAGCAGGCGCGGCTATCGTTAACGGTATGACCGGCTACATAGTGTCTTTCACGCAGCTTGATAAAGGCGGAGAGATTCTTGCTATTCCTCTTGTCGGACTCTTAAATATCGAGATGAGACACGGCAAGGAAGAGATGGTGATAGAAAAAGCGCTTGTTAAGACCGATTCTCCGGCCTTCATGTATTTCGCCGTTAACAGGGCCAGGTGGGGAGAAAAAGACCTCTTTACGTCTCCGGGGCCGCGCCAGCTCTGGGGGCCTGTCTGCAACCAGATGCCTATGACAGTGGCGTTAAATCAGGGGTATGGGAAATTAGGGTTTAAAATATAAATATATCCGTTCATAACGTTTGGAAGGTTTATAACGTAAACCGGAAAGACTTAAAAAAAGAAAAAGGCCTGAGAAATCAGGCCTTTTCGTTTTACGTTATAAACGTTAAGAACGTTACAAACGTTATAAACGATATTTAATTAATGTTTACTCTGGTATAAAATCTTAATCCCCGGCCCGGTATAAATATCCGAATCCTTCACCTCTGCTTTAGTCTGTCCCTGTCGGGCGCCCTTAAGCCCTCTTTTCCTTCCGCCCCACGAACTTCCCGCGGAAATAGTTGAGGACAGCTTTTCCGACGGATAAATAGGGTGCGAAGCGAGCGGTATTGACGCGTTAATTATTTTCTCGATGCTTTTTACGTCAGCGCCCTGGTCCGGAGTCGCAAGTGTTATGGCGTGCCCCTTTCTGCCTGCTCTGCCGGTCCTGCCTATGCGGTGAACATAATTCTCCGGATCGTCAGGTATCTCGTAGTTTATGACAAGTTCGATGTCGGTCACGTCAATGCCGCGAGCGGCTATATCAGTTGCCGCGAGTATTCTGAATTTGCCTGATTTGAACCCGTCGAGGGCTTCTTTCCTCTGGGACTGTGTCCTGTCGGAATGAATCTCGGAGGCTTTGTGCCCGAGCTGGCGGAGCGTTGAAGTTATTTTTGCTGCAGCTCTCTTGGTTCTGGTGAAGAGCAGAACCGAACCGCTATATTCCTTTAAGAGTTCGTTAAGCAATTTATTCTTGAGTTCCTTACTGACAACGAAAAGTTCCTGCGTGACAGTTTCCGCCGCGGTACCTGACGGCGCGATCTCCGTCCGGACCGGCAGCTGCATGTATCTTCTCGCGATATCAACTATTCCAAAAGGCATTGTTGCCGAGAAGAGCATTGTCTGTCTTTCCTTGGGAATCAACCTGATGATCCGCTCTATCTGCGGAAGGAAGCCCATATCGAGCATCCTGTCTGCTTCGTCCAGAACAAGGACTTCAACATTTTTAATATTTACGGTTTTGCGCTCCAGATGGTCGTTAAGCCTTCCCGGAGTGGCTATAATGATTTGAGGGTTATGAGCTAAGGCCTGGTTCTGACCGAACATAGATACTCCGCCTATAAGCACGGCAGTCTTCATTTTGAAGAGGGGGGCAAGTTTTTGAAATGATTCTTCGACCTGGATGGCTAATTCCCTTGTTGGCACAAGCACAAGTCCGCGTCCCTTGCCGTTCGCAAGCCGCTGTATCATCGGTATAGCGAATGCAAGGGTTTTTCCTGTGCCTGTCTGCGCAATGCCAATAATGTCTTTTCCTGCTATGGCCTGCGGGATTGCTTTGCTCTGGATGGGGGTCGGAACCTTGAAATTTAACTTCTCGAGAGCATCGAAAATGCCCGGCGCAATGCCGAGCCCGTAAAAACTTTCTTTTTCATTTTCCATACAAATACAATAACACTATTTGGGCGAAAAATAAAGGTATTAAAGGTTTTATGGCAATTATCCTGCAAGGTTTACGATTGGTTTTTGCTTGATTTTGGACGCCTAAAATGATAAAATCCCTAATCTTTATTAGCTTTTTTCACCCGGAAGATTCCGGAAAACCTTATTGACGTGAGGGAAAATGCTGATTCTATTGCTCTTTGCCGTAATCGCGATAATAGCCGCGATTCTGGTGGTTTCAATGAAGAACATAATGCATTGCGCGCTTTTCCTCGCGCTCTTTTTGTTGAGCGTTGCCGGCATATTTTTCTATCTTGACGCAGACTTTCTCGGTATTGTGCAGATACTTGTCTATGTGGGCGGCATTATTGTTCTCATTCTCTTCGCCGTCATGCTAACCTCCAGGGTTTCCAGCGCGCTTTTGGAACAGACGAACGAGCAGAAAGGCCTTGCCATAGCAGCCTGCCTTCTTTTGGCGGCGGCTATTACGGCCGCGGCATTCAGAACGCCTCTTGCAACCACGTTAAACCCTGTGAAGGCTGAAGGGACCACGCATTTTACCGGAGAACTTCTGCTAACTGTCTACGCGCTTCCGTTTGAAATAGCCTCTATAGTGCTTCTTGTGGCGCTTATAGGCGCTATTGTTCTTGCCGGCAAGAAGGGAGAGTAGTTATGATGTTTTTGCCCCTCATAGGCCTCTCGGCGATAATCTTCGCAATAGGCGTTTACGGAGCGCTCACGAGAAGGAATGCCATCGGCATACTGATGTCTCTTGAACTTATGTTCAATGCGGCAAACATTAATCTCGTAACTGCAAATAAATATCTTAACCTTGAAAACAGCGTCGGAATAATCTTTCCGATATTTATTATAACCATTGCTGCCGCGGAAGCCGCGGTTGGCCTCGCGATCATTCTTTCCCTTTACCGTCAAACAAAGACGGTTTATGTCGAGAAGATTAATATAATGAAATGGTAGGATAACTTGATAAACCACGCATACATAATACCTTTCCTGCCGCTCGCGGCCTTCGCCGTAAATATCTTTTTCGGGAAGAAGCTGAAAGGTGTTTCCGCCTACATAGGCATAGCAGCTGTCTCTGCCGCCTTTTTGATGTCGCTCTCGATATTTTTTGCTTTTCTCGGGGGGGCTCAGCGGTTTGAAGTAAATCCGGAATGGCTTAACCTCGGCGCCGTGAAATTCGGAATGGGATTCCTGGTGGACGGGATGACCTCGGTAATGCTTATAGTTGTGACGCTTGTAAGCCTGCTCGTTCAGATATATTCCATCGGGTACATGCACGGCGATCCGAGATATCCGAGGTATTACGCTTACCTGGGTCTCTTCACTTTCTCAATGCTGCTCCTTGTCATTGCCAATAACTTCGCGATGATGTTCGTGTCCTGGGAACTTGTGGGCGTAAGTTCTTACCTGCTGATTGGTTTTTGGTTTGAAAAAAAAATCGGCTTCCGATGCGGGCAAGAAAGCTTTCATTACAAATAAATTCGGCGATTTCGGTTTTTCAATCGGCATCATGATGATCTTCGCGTTCTGCGGCACGCTTAACTTTGGCGAGGTCGCGGACGCCATATCCAAAGGCACGCTTTCGGGCAGCGCTTTGACGCTTGCGGGAATACTCGTGTTCTGCGGGGCTGTCGGAAAGTCAGCGCAATTCCCGCTGCATGTCTGGCTTCCCGACGCGATGGAAGGCCCGACCCCGGTATCTGCCCTCATTCACGCGGCCACCATGGTTGCTGCAGGCGTATACCTTGTGGCAAGAACCTATTTTCTCTACGCGGCTTCACCGACGGCTTCGGCTGTCGTCGCTTATACCGGAGTGTTCACCGCCTTCTTCGCGGCTACGATGGCTCTTGTCGCAACCGATATCAAGAGAGTGCTGGCGTTTTCCACAGTCAGCCAACTGGGCTATATGATAATGGCGCTCGGCGTAGGCGGTTATACTGCCGGAATGTTTCACCTGACAACTCACGCTTTCTTCAAAGCGCTGCTCTTCCTCGGAGCGGGTTCAGTGATACACGGAGCGGCAACGCAGGATATTCGGGATATGGGCGGCCTGGGCAAGCATATGAAAATCACGATGGTAACTTTCTTCATTGCCTGCCTGGCGATATCGGGTATACCGCCGTTCTCCGGCTTTTACAGCAAGGACGAAGTGCTCCTTGCCGCGTTCAATTACAGCAAACCGGTCTATATCGTAGCGACTTTCACCGCATTCATGACGGCGTTCTATATGTTCAGGCTTTTCTTCAGGACCTTTACCGGAGAGATGAGGACAAAGCTTCACCCGCACGAATCACCTTATACAATGACTATCCCGCTTATGGTTCTTGCGGCGCTCTCAATAGTTGCCGGATGGCTCTTTGTCCAGGGGCACGCGTTTGAGTCGCTGGTACATTTTAAGGAAGGAGCGGCGGAAGAGGGGAATGCTCTTGTTGTCTGGATTTCTATCGCGGCCTCTGTAATAGGCATCGGACTGGCTTTGGCTGTTTATGTCCTTAAGATTGTTCCTGACGGATTTTTTAGAAACAAATTTCCGCGTATTCATAAGGTGCTCATAAACAAGTGGTATGTTGACGAGTTCTACGACAAAACCGTGATCAAGCCGTCGCTCAATCTGGCGCGCAGGTTGTTTTCTTTCGACGCCAAATATATTGACGGCGCTGTAAATCTTACCGGTATAATAAATGTGGTGATAAGCAAACTTCATAATGTTTTCGATAAAGCCGCTGTTGACGGCGCCGTGAACGGAGTCGCTGAAGCGGCTCAAAGCGGAGGCGGGCTTCTCCGCAGGGTCCAGACAGGACTAGTGCAGAACTATATGCTCCTGCTGGTTGCGGGCGCGGCGCTGGCTGTTGTCGTTTTCTTCTTTGTAAAATAGCAGGTTGATTTCACGGATTCGGGAGGGCGATTACGCGGATTAGCGAGAGCATGGTTTAATCTTCGCAATCGGTTTAAGGAATCTGAGTAATTCTGAAGAACTTGTTTTTCGAATAGTTTCAGTTGAAAGGAGGAAGGATGCTATTAACACTGGTGACATTCATCCCGCTCATCGGAGGGTTGGCTCTCTTATTCGTTCCGAAGGGCAAGGACGATATCGTAAGGGGCATAGCAACCGCGGCAGCCGCGGTCGCGCTTATTCTGTCGGTTATAGTCCTTCTGGGATACGACAAGAGCCTGGCCGGAATGCAGTTTGTTGAACATCGCATCTGGATTCCTTCCCTGAATGTCACATATTATTTGGGAGTGGACGGGCTGAGCATCGCGATGCTCGTTCTTACTACGCTGCTTTCACTTATCTCTGTCATATATTCCTACAATATTACCTCAAGGGTAAAGGAGTACTTTTTCTTCTTCCTGCTTCTTGAAACCGGCATGCTCGGGGTTTTCCTGGCTCTTGATTTCTTCCTTTTTTATGTCTTCTGGGAAATCACCCTTGTCCCGATGTATTTCCTCATCGGCATCTGGGGCGGCCCGCGCAAGGAATACGCGGCAATTAAGTTCTTCCTTTACACCTTGTTTGGAAGCGTCATTATGCTGTTGGGTATTATCGCGCTCTATTTCGCGAGTCCTTCGCATACTTTCAATATGCTTGAGCTGGCTGAACAGGCTCCGACGTTCACAAAATTGTTCCAGAATGTTATTTATGCGGCGCTCTTTATCGGATTCGCCATAAAGGTTCCGGTCTTCCCGTTCCATACCTGGCTTCCGGACGCCCACGTGGAAGCGCCGACGGCAGTCAGCGTAATCCTTGCCGGCGTACTGCTCAAAATGGGCACTTACGGAATGCTTAGGGTCAGTTTTAGCATACTTCCGCAGGCTGTTTTGTATTTTGCCATGCCGCTCGCGGTTCTGGCAATGATAAACATAATTTACGGCGCCTACTGTGCGATGGCGCAGAAAGACCTGAAAAAAATGATTGCCTACTCTTCAATCAACCACATGGGTTATGTTTTGCTGGGAATGGCGGCTATGACAACGGCCGGTTTAAACGGAGCCATCTTTCAGATGTTCAATCACGGTATCATAACCGGAGCGCTCTTCCTTCTGGTGGGTGTTATTTATGACAGGGCGCATACAAGGGACATCGAAGGTTTCGGCGGGCTTGGTTCAATTATGCCTGTTTATACGGGTATTATGATGGTTGCGGTTTTTGCTTCCCTGGGCCTCCCCGGTCTCTCGGGTTTCTGGTCTGAATTTATGTGTTTCCTCGGCGCATTCCAGGTTCAAAATACGTGGATGAAGATTATTACCGGCCTCTCAGCGATAGGCATCGTGGTGACAGCGGCGTATTTCCTTATAATGATTCAGAAAGTATTCCTTGGGCCGGCCAATGAAAAGTGGAAGAGCCTGCCGGAGATTAATAGGAGAGAACTTATCACTGTCGTTCCTCTTATTGTCATTATGGTGGTTCTGGGCTTCCTGCCGAGAATAGTTATGGAACTTTCTTCCAAAAACGTTGATTCAATGGTTAAGATGCTGGGGGCTATCAAGCCATGAACACTGTGTCACTTAAGGATTTTATATACCTGATTCCGGAGTCCTTTGTCCTCTGTCTGGGTATTTTGATACTTATATTGGATCTTTTTACCCCTGTCAATATTAGGCGCAAGCATGTACTCAATATTTCAGTTTTGGGGCTGCTGCTTTCTCTGCCGCTCCTTGTTTACGCTCCCCCAAAAGGCCTGATATTGGGAGACATGGTTTCAATTGACACCTATGCCATCTTCTTTAAATGTATAATAGTCCTCTCGGCTGTGTTTGCGCTGACTATGGCAAAGTTCTACGCTCCGATAAAGGATGAGGTTATAGGAGAATTCTCGGCGCTTGTTGTTTTCGCAGTCCTCGGTATGATGTTCATGGTTTCATCGAGCGACCTTCTGATGATATTCTTGAGCGTGGAATTCGTAAGTATTGCTTTCTTCATTCTCACTGGATACATCAAGAACGACCCTAAGTCTGCAGAGGGAGCGCTAAAGTATTTCCTTATAGGGGCTTTTTCGGCAGGCATCTTTGTCTACGGAATGTCACTGGTAATTATCTCAACCGGAACCTCAAATTTGAAAGCTATGTCCGGAATATTGCACGCTCCAGCGGGCTACAGCCCGCTCTTTTTAACCGGATTCCTGCTTATGCTGGTTGGGTTCGGCTACAAGATTGCGATGGTGCCGTTCCATACTTGGGCGCCCGACGCCTATGAAGGCGCTCCGACTCCGGTAACCGCGCTTCTTTCCGCCGCTTCAAAGGCAGCGGGTTTTGCGGTATTGCTGAGGGTGGCATTGGCCGCCGTGACCGGCAGAGCAGACCTGGTACTGGCATTGGCGGTGCTTTCCGCGCTTACGATGACTGCCGGAAACCTGATGGCGCTCCAGCAGAACAATGTCAAAAGGCTGCTTGCTTACTCAGGAATAGCTCACTCAGGCTATATCCTAATGGGGGTTGTCGCGGCGTGCTCAGGAACTGAACCGGAGCTTGGAATTACCTCGGTGTTGCTCTACGCTTTTGTCTACATGCTCATGAATATAGGCGTATTTGCCGTGATAATTGCTTTCTTCAATAAAACCGGAAACGATGACATGCAGTCCTACTCCGGTATTTCAAAGAGCAATCCTTATCTCTCGCTGGTGCTGGTCGTTTTTCTCGTTTCGCTCGCCGGGATACCTCCTACGGCCGGGTTTATCGGGAAATTTTACGTTTTCTCGGCAATAATAAAAGCCGGCCCTAAGTTCCTGTGGCTTGCGATTGTAGGAATAATGAACAGCGTGGTTGCGCTCTACTACTATTTCAGAATTGCCTATTTTGTCTATTTTGGCGCGCAGAAAGACGACGGAAAAGTTGAGATCACTGCCGGACTTGCCGTTATAGCGGGTGTTACCGCAGGTCTGGCCCTGCTAGTCTGCATTTATCCGGGACCGTTTATTTCCGCAGCCAAGGTATCTGTCTTAATACCATGACGAAAATATTCATGGCGTTTCTCTTTGCAGTCTGGGCTATACCGGTTCTTGCCGATAATCAGCCTCAGCCGCAGGCGACTCCCGAGAGAAGTCAGCCGGTTTTTGGTCCCAAAATTGAAGAACTCTCCGTGAAACAGGCAGAAATAGCGGGCGAGATTCTTACAATTAAAGGTTCTGTCAGGTGGTTGTCTGAAAGAATTAGTATTGTAACGAAGGACGTTGCCTCCGGGAATAATGCGTCTGAACTTCTCGGGGCTGATTTGAAAAAAACGCAGGCTGGTTTGGATAGGGCTATAAAACAAGCCTCTGCCTTTGCGGATGACCTTGATTCTTTGAAGGCAAAACTGGGTTACCTTGCAGATGAATCAAAGGTCAGGTCTGACGATTTTAGGAGTTTGCGCGAGAACATCTCTTCTTTGAAGAAAAGCGTGGATGAGAACACCGAGAGCCTTATTGATTGCCGTAAAACATGCCTGCAGCTGCGCGATGAATTAAACAAGAGCAGCAGGTTGACGCCGGAAGATCCTGCCGGCTGGCCCTATTGGGGAGTGGCCGGGACGGCGGTTGGGATACTCGCGTTGATTTTAGCGATAGTGAAATAATACCATAAAAAAGTTTGTAACGTTCTTAACGTTTGTAACGTTTGTAACGTAAACAACCAGGAGACTATTATGAATAGCATGACGGGGTTTGGGCGGGGAGTTAAAGAAGCCAAGGGCGTCCGCTATTCAGTGGAGATAAGTTCGGTAAACCACAAGTACTTCGATGTGAGTTTCCGCATGCCCGGATCAATGAACGAATATCAGAATAAGCTGAGAGAATTGCTGCACGCAAAAATTGACCGCGGTCATATTGAAGTCAATATTTTCGCATGGGAAAACAAGGAAGAGAAAGAAATAGTCGTAAACAGCAAGCTTGCGCGGAAATATCTCGGCGCGCTATCGGGGCTTGGAAAGACGCTGAAATTAGACGGGGGAATATCCATAGACCAAATACTTAAGTTTAACGACATAATCAGGACCTCGGAACATAAGGAAACCAGCTTCCCTGCGCTAAAAGAGGCTTTCGAGACAGCCCTTAAGAGCCTGACGGCCGCAAGAAAGAATGAAGGCGCGAAAGTCTGTAAAGACATAAGCGCCAGGACAGGTTCTCTGTCAAAGATGCTCGATACCATAATAAAGATCAACGCCAGAATAATGCCGGAAAAGAAAAAGGCAGTAACGGAAAAACTGCAGGAGATATTTAAAAATGTAGAGAAGATAGACCAGAACAGGATTTGCGCGGAAGCTTCTTTGATGGTTGAAAGGGCGGACATCTCCGAAGAAATAGCCAGACTCTCGGGGCATATCGAGGAGTTTAAGCGGATAGCCGGGGAAAACAAACCCGCCGGCAGGAAGTTTGATTTCCTCCTGCAGGAGTTCATGAGGGAGATTAACACCATCGGCAGCAAATGCAACACAAATGAAATATCCCATATTGTTGTCGCCTTCAAGGAAGAACTTGAGAAGGTGAGGGAGCAGGTTCAGAATGTTGAATAGCAGCGTCTTTAGCCGGGTTATGAAAAAATGGAGCAGGACGAGAGGCAGGCTTGTGGTGATTTCCTCGCCGACTGCCGGTGGCAAGACAACTGTCTGCGCCGCGCTTATAAAATCCGACAGAACCTGCGTGCGCTCTGTTTCGTGCACTACTCGGCGCCCGAGAAAGGGCGAGGAAGACGGGGTTGACTATTATTTTCTGGGGGAAAAAGCATTCAAAGAGAAAATAAAACAGGGTTTCTTCTTGGAATGGGCTAAAGTGCACGACAGTTATTACGGGACGCCCGGAAGGTACGCCGAAGACCTTCTTAAAAAGGGCAAGAACGTAATTTTAACAATCGACGTGAATGGGGGCAAGCAGGTTAAGAGGAATTTTAAGGACGCGTGTTTTATCTTTCTTCTGCCGCCGTCTTTCAATGAAATGCTCAAGAGGATTAAGAGGAGAGGGACGGAAAGCAGGGCCGCGGTGAGCCTGCGTCTTTCAACGGCTGAAAAGGAGTTGAAAGAACTGCCGGCGTATCAATACCTTGTGATAAATGACAGTCTTAACGACGCTGTCTGCAGGATAAGATCTATTATTAAAGCTGAGAATTCAAAGATAAAGCATGCCAAGGAGGCACATTAATGTCCACATTCAAGCTTGAAAAGATGCTCGACAAGGTTGACAACAAATATATGCTGACGGTTATCGCCGCAAAACGAGCGAGGGTTCTGAATGACAGGAGTTTCGATTTTGACACAAAGTCCGCTTTCCGCAAAGCAACAAGCATCGGACTGGAAGAGGTTCTTGAAGGGAAAGTGACGCTGAAAGCAGAGGGCAAGAAGAAGTCGAAGTAAGTTCCCTTCCAAGGACTAACGTGAGCATTAACGCAAGGGAACAGATAAAGAAACATATCAAAAGGGCCGTAGAGGATGACGGTT
The DNA here is from genome assembly GCA_903915125.1 of Candidatus Firestoneibacteriota bacterium. Classification (GTDB taxonomy): domain Bacteria; phylum Oederibacteriota; class D2-FULL-39-29; order D2-FULL-39-29; family CAIOVX01; genus CAIOVX01. The sequence goes on from CAIWRR010000064.1 coordinate 19,690, forward strand.
ATATTTGTTTTAGGGAAAAGCCCGATAAACCCGAAGGCGCGAAAACTCCGCTTTTCGGGGGGAAGGCCGAAGCTCTCAAGGCGCTCTATGAAAGCATTAAAGACTGCAGGAAGTGTATTCTGGGTGACTCGCGGAAAAACTTCGTTTTCGGAGAGGGGGATCCCGAGGCAAAGCTGGTTTTTGTCGGCGAGGCCCCCGGTGCGACCGAGGATGATCAGGGAAGACCTTTTGTTGGGAAAGCCGGCAAGCTGCTGGACAAAATAATAGAGTCCATAGGTTTCAAGAGAGAAGAGGTCTTTATTCTTAACGTGCTGAAGTGCCGCCCTCCTGATAACAGGCCGCCTGAACCTGAAGAGGAAAATCTCTGCATTCCGTATCTGAAGGCTCAGATTGAAATTATCGCCCCAAAAATTATCTGCACGCTGGGAAATCCGGCGACTCATATTTTGTTGAAAACGGAGATAGGCATTACCAGACTCCGCGGCACAATGCAGGATTACAACGGAATAACTGTAATTCCGACCTACCACCCTTCCGCCTGTCTCAGAAATCCTAACCTTAAAGTAGATGTCTGGCATGATGTAAAGCTGCTGAGGAAGGAATATGACAGAATATGTCGAAGCGGCGATTAATGCGCCGGGAGATATTTCTTTCACATATCTGGTTCCGGAAGAGCTGAAAGGACGTCTTTCTTTATACCAGCGCGTTATTGTTCCTTTAGGCAACAGAAAAGCCATAGCCTTTGTAATAGGATTCCCTGCATCTTCTCCTGTTAAAAATCTCAAGAATATTTTGGCTGCTTATGACCCTTTGCCTGTCCTGGATAAGAATTTATCTGGCCTTGCGTTTTGGATGGCGGAAGAATATGCTTCTTCATTTGGAATGTGCCTTCACGCGATGCTTCCCGATAAGTTGAAAGTCTTCCCTCCTTTGAGAGGCAAGTTCCCGCCTTTGCCCGAGAGTTTTGTTGACGGCAGCGGTATTAAGCCTTCAGTACGGTCAATTGAACTTCCCGGAGCAAAAAGGAATGAGGAATACCTGGATATAATAAAAAAAACGGCGAAGGCCGGCGGCAAATCAATGATAATTCTTCCTGAAACGGAATCAATACCTGGTTTTGCGGCGAAAGTCAGAGATGCCGGGGTACCGGTTGTTGAGTCGCACTCGAAACTTGCGCAAGGCAAACAATATTTAGCCCTTGCAGCCATGCAAGGCGAGGGGCCTCTGTGCGTTGTTGCTTCAAGACAGTGTCTCTTTCTGCCGGTTAGAGACTTGCGCGCAGTAATTCTCGAGGAAGAGAACGCCTCTATATACAGGAGCGACGAAACTCCCAGATTCCTTGCCAGGGATGTACTGGTTGAGCGCGCAAAAAGCTCGGGATTTGAAGTTATTCTTGGTTCTTACCTGCTTTCGGTGGACACAAGGCTCCGTTTTCCTCCAGAAAAGAGCGAGTACTTTAAACCCGGCAGGATAACAGTAGTTGCTTTTAAGAACAGGTTTAGGATGCTCTCTCCGCTGGCCGTTAAGCCGCTTGAGGATGCTCTAAAACGCGGGAAAAACGCCGTTCTCATAACTACCAGAAAGGGTTACGCCACTGCGGTTTTTTGCGACGATTGCGGCGATGTTATCCGCTGCAGTAAATGCGGTATACCGCTTGTTTTGCACAAAGAAGAGAACGTCCTGCGCTGCGGCTACTGCGGCGGGAAAAGCCCGGCCCGTGATGTTTGTCCAAAATGTAAAGGTGTACTCCTGTCAGGCATAGGCGATGGAGTTGAGCGAGCGGAATCTGAGCTTAGTGAACTTATTCCGGGGGTAAGTATCGCAAGGATTGACGCCGAAGTTCTTAAAAAAAAATCTGACCGGACCGGCTCTTTGGCAGAGTTTAGATCCGGGAACGGCAAGCTCGCGGTTGGAACCCACCTCGCCATTGGCTATCTGGCTGGCATGGAAGACGGAGCCGCTGTGATATCCGGTATTGAGCACATAATGAACAGAAATGATTTCCAGGCTGTTGAAAAAGCTCTTTCTTTTGTCGCAAAAGCAGCTGATACCGCTCCTGCTTCCGCAAAACTGATATTGCAGGTCAGGGATCCCAAAAATCCCGTGGCCAGAGCCGTCCAGGGCGGATCGGTTGCCGAGTTTATGAAAATAGAACTTGCTCAAAGAAAGGAGCTTCTTTACCCGCCATTCTCAAGACTGGCTTTTGTGACTCTTAACGGCAGGACAGAAGAAGAGCTTAAGACCATCATTGGAATATTTGGCGTTTCCCTGGAGACGCACAGCGGGGATGCAGTCGAAATTCTTGGCCCGCTTGAACTCGGTAAATCTCTTGGGGGACACAGGGCTCAATATCTTCTGCGCTCACAGAAAGGGGTCGGCGCCTTAATTAAGACGGCTAAGTCAAAACTTTTCCAGGATAAAAAGTTAAGAGCTAGAATGCCTGATGTAAATATTATTTGAGGCAGAAAGACGCGCCCTGTCCCCGGGATTCGTGAGTGGTCAGGGTCAGAAAGTCAGATGATTGAGTGTTTGTGGAGGTTGAGGCATAAGGGAGGATTGAGTGGAAAATGAGATTAAGCATAATCTAAGAATGCGGATGGACGCAGTAATTCTAACAGCAGCTTTTTTAGCGCTATTTACAGCGCCCTTATTCCCCGCGAAAGTAATGACAGGCATAATCGGAGACCTTCTGTCCGACGATTCCGCATTAAGGCAAAAGGCGCTTTACAGGCTTGATTCCTGTGATGCGAAAGAAAAAGAAGAAATCATTAAATCCCTTGTACTTGGCGCCTGTAAACGAGAGGTTTCCCAGAAATACGCCTTGCAGGATCTTAAAGCCATTGGTGTTTCCGCTATTTCCCCGGCCATGAATATTCTCGATGATTACAGTCTTGCCGAAGAGCAACCCTGGGCGGGTTTATGCGTGTCAATCGGGAATCCGGCTATTCCTGTTCTCAAACAACTCTTAAATTCAGAGCAGAACAGGTCTCTTGCGGCAGCGGCGCTTATCCTGATGATTGATCCGAAGATTCCCGATGTTACCTGCTTTCTTTCAAGGGCTTTAAGCAGATCAAAAGATGACAAGTTGTCAATGTTTTGCCTGAGAAATCTAAGCCATGCAATTAACCCAACGGACTCGGATATAAAAGCAATAAGCGGACTTGTTGAGGCCGGAGGGAGTATGGGCTCTGCCTCGCTAAATTGCCTGGATAAATTCGGCGTTAAATCTGCGTCGGCCGCGCCGGTAGTCATAAAAGCCCTTAAAAAAGGGGAAAAAGACAGCAAGGTCCTGGCCTTAAAGGTTCTGGGCGGCATGGCAGAAGCTTCGTATGAGTCAGTGCCATATATATGCGAGCTGGCTGCCGGAGGAGACCTGGTAATGCGGTTGAATGCTCTAAGGGCTTTGGGTCAAATAGGCGTAGACCCGTCCCGCGTTCTGCCGGTTCTTGAGGAAGCGCTAAAAGACGACGATGAGTTCGTAAGGGCCTCAGCAGGAGAGGCAACCGGACTTTTTGACAAGAAAGCCGTTCGTTCCGTCCCGGTTCTTTCCTCTGCGTTGATGGCGTCAAAAAACATTTACACGCAGGATAAAATAATCCAGGCATTGAGGCGCATTGGCACTGAAGAAGCCATCGCGGCTGTTGACAGGTTCAGGAAGGAAGTAAGGCAAAAGAAAAATTGAATGGAGATAGTATGATAACTATCCAGGATTATGTGCATCGCATGAGAAGTTTTGCCGGGAAAACTTTTATTTCCCGGGACGAAGGCGGAACAGTAACTTTAATTGACTTCGGTCAAGCCGCAGGAATTGTAGATTCTTACTCAAAGGGATTCCTTGAACTTGGCCTGCTGCCTGGAGACAGGGTCGCCGTCTTTTCCGATAATATCCCGGAATGGATACTGATTGTTCTCGGGATAAATAATGCCGGATTAGTAGATGTACCGCGCGGCGAAAACTCCGATGAAGAAGAGATCAGGTACATAATAGAACACAGCCGTTCAAGATTAGTGATAGCCTCCGACGAAACTATGGCAAGAAAGGCTGCAAAATACTCGCACTCTCAGGTCCTGGGTCTTTACACCATAAAGAAAGCAAACGGACTAAAACATATTTCAGAGATCAGCGGCATAGGCGCTAAAAGCGACGCTAAAATCCCGCCGGTTTCAGGCAGTTCTTCCTGCAGCATCATCTACACCTCGGGAAGCACAGGCGCGCCAAAGGGCGTGGAACTTTCGCACGGCAATTTTACGGAGAACGCCGAAGCCTGTACCAGAGCCATAAAAATAAATTCTGCCGATAAATTCCTTTCGATTCTTCCCGCCTGGCACGCGTTCGAAAGGATCATAAAGCTCTTTGCGCTTTCACAAGGTTGCGAGACCTTCTATTCCTCGCCTAAAAATCTTCTAAGAGATCTGAAGGGGCAGGACCCGACTATTTTGGCCTCTGTGCCGAGAGTTTGGGAGACCATCTACGGCGCCGTAATGAGGAAGGCAGGCGAGAAGGGCAAGCTGAGAAAAGCTGTTTTCGATATCGGCGTAAAGTCTATTATTGATTCAGGGAAGAAGAATAAAACGCTGCATCCCTCCAAATTAATTGGGCAGTTGGTGAAACCATATTTTGACTCAAAAGTATTCTCTGAAATAAGGGCGCAGCTGGGCGGCAGATTCCGTTACGGCGTTTCAGGCGGCAGTAAACTGCCCGCGCATATAGACGATTTTTTTGCTGCGGCCGGCATTGAGCTGATAGAAGGTTATGGCCTTACGGAAACTTCTCCGGTGCTCGCAGTGCGGCGTCCCGGAGAAGCGGCCCTTTATACCGTTGGACCGCTTCTTGACAATGTCAGCGGCAGGATAATAGATCATGAAACCGGCAGAGAAATGCCGGCTGGTTGTGAAGGAATCCTATACGTGAAAGGCCCGAATATAATGAAAGGGTATTATCGCGATTATGAGAACACGCGTAAAGTACTTGACAGTGAAGGCTGGTTAGATACCGGTGACCGCGGGTATTTTGATCCGGCCGGCAACCTGGTTATAACAGGAAGGGAAAAAGACATAGTGGTGCTCTCTAACGGCGAGAATGTAAATCCTGTTAAGATAGAAGAGCGCCTTGCAAAAAGCGAATTTATTGAGAGCATTTTGATAACAGGACATGATTGGAAACATATAGGCGCGCTGATAGTCCCGCGTTTTGAGAAGTTAAATGGTTGGTGCCTTGCGGCAGGAGTAACTTACAATGAAGAAAATCTCTCATTGACGCTCGCGGAGCCGCGGGTAAGAGAATTATTCAGGCAGGAAATAAGGAAATTCATAAACCCTAAGGAAGGATTTAAGGAATACGAACTGGTTCGCGAGTTTCGTCTGCTGCCTCAGTCTTTCATGATAGGCAGAGAGCTAACGGCCACACTGAAAATGAAGAGAAGGGTTATTGTCGAGCTTTATTCGAAATATGTGGAGAACATGGGTGAAAAGTTAAATAGGGGGCTATAACCCGCTATTCCTCGCGCTCGAAAAACGCCGGAGCAAAGATGAGACATGTAGCAATAAGATTGGTGTGTGTTTCCCTCCTTTTCACAATCAATGCGGCTTTCGGGCAAACGTTTCATCAAATAGGTCTATCCGGCGGCGGCGCCACCTATTATCCGGCCATTTCCCCTGTAAATAAGAACTTAATGTTCGCGAGTTGTGATATGTCAGGTTTCTACAAGAGTCAGGATACCGGTATGACCTGGAATCTTGTTGATTTTCATCAGCTAAACAGCTGTAATCAATGCTACCCCGCTTTTGATCCGACTGACCAATCTAAAATCTATAACGCATCTAAAGCTATTCTTAAAATCAGCAGCGACGCAGGAAGCACCTGGTCTACCGTGCGATCATACTCACCGGATAGCGCGATTTACAGGCTATATGTCGACCCGTTTAGTCCGAGCGTAATCTACGCTGGGACAAACGCCGCAATTTATAAAAACAGCACGAAATGCACTGACATCACGGATTCGGCCCCAGCAGCCGGTTTCTACATATCCAATTCGGGATCAAAGTACGAGTATGCGGCAACAGCAAAAAACATCTGGCGCTCAGGCAACGACGGCGCAAACTGGGCAGTTAAAAGTCCGGCAGGCCCATCCGGTTTGAACAGTTTCTGCGGCGGGAGCAATGGCGTTACCACGAGACTGTACTGCACGGGAACCGACGGAAAGGTTTATGTTTCCGTTACTAACGGCGATAACTGGGCTGCCGCTTCCACTTCGGGCATTCCACTGACAGACAGGGGGTATCTATATTCGGTCGTTTGCGCTGAAACCAATCCCGATGTTGCCTACGCAATGGTCAACAATGCCGCGGTTTCCTGGGATCTGAATATTTATAAGACTTCAGACGGAGGGAACAGCTGGACCAATGTTTTTATTGCTAATCCTTTTGCCTGGCAATCAAGTCCTCCGGCAGATCCGCCGGGAGACAACGTTACGCTCGGCTGGCAGGCATATGATGAGCCGGGATGGAACAGCACTTTTACCTACGGCTTTTATGCCTGCAGGACTGATCCAAATTATGTGATTGGAGCCGGCGGAGGAGAGGTTTACCTTACAACCGACGGAGGCGCCACCTGGAACGGAGTCTATGTTAAATACGCCGATACCGGAACGCGCGGCAAGCACAAAAAATGGCAGAGCAACGGGCTGAATGTAACAACAGTCTGGAATTATTACATACATCCGGCGGACTCGACGAAACACTATATTTGCTATACCGATATAGGACTGGCGCAGAGCAATGACAGCGGTCTGACCTGGTTCTCTTCTTGGACCGGAACTCCTTTTCCCAACACTTTCTACGATCTGGCTTTTGATCCCAATTCACCCGGCACAATATATGGCGCTGGTTCTGCGGATCACGACATACCTACCGGCTGGGGGCAATCACAGGACACGCCGGATTATCCGGGCGGTCCGGTCATTAGCGCAGATTACGGCAAGACCTGGGCGGCAATGAGTTTTTCAGGCTTGACGACGAAGATCTGGTCTCAGGGAACCTATCCCTATCCCTGCACAGGTATAGCGGTGGATACCGCGGGGACAGCCCTTTATATAACTCAATACGGCGATGGAGTTTATAAGTCCGTAAAGAGCGGCGGAGTTTGGGGCGCCTGGACCAAATTAAATGTTCCTGCCATAAACAATAACAATCACTTCTACAAAATTAAAGTTCACAAAGACGGGACAATCTTTGCCGGGTTGGTTGGGAGGATCACTTATAGCGGAGGAACGTGGGGTTCCGGCAGCTGGCAGACTCCTGATGCCGGAGCTGTTTATGTGTCCAAGGACGGCGGCACCACATGGAGTAATATCGCTCAGAATGTTTATTTGGGAGGTCCTTTGTACAATACAAGGCTTTTCGAGGCGGATCCGGAGAACAGCAATATTGTTTATCTCTGCGCGGCTGCATCGCGGAACGGCTCTGATTACGGCGTGTACAAAACCGTTAATGGCGGAGTTTCCTGGAGCAAGTTCACTTTTACCGGCACATATAATCAAACCTATGGAATGGCAACGCCGGAAACCGTCAGCATTGACCCGTCTAATACTGCGGTGCTCTACTTATCCTCAAATGATAACAGCCTTTGGAAGAGCCCTGACGGAGGCATTACCTGGTCAGCGGTTTCTTTCCCGTTTCTTCCAATTGATAATGTAAGAGTCGATTCGGCAAATGACTCCATATATATATGCTCCTATGGCTGCGGGGTTTGGACAAGCTCGCAGGGCGTTACGTTGCCGCCTCCGACAGGCGGGACTACAACTATAAACTCTGTGGTTTTTCCCAATCCCTGCAATCTTTCAGAGGGCAAGAGCGTTAAGATTGCGTCTATTTCTCTCCAGCCGACTGCACTCGAGATTTATAATAGCAGCGGCGCGCTTGTCAGGCGGCTGACGGTGTTCTCACAGGACGCGAATGGATTTTTTGTTGTTTGGGACGGGAAGAACAGCAATGGAGATATGGTCGCGCGTGGAATTTACCTCTATTCCATAATGTCGCCTGCAGGCAAAAAGACAGGAAAGATTGGTATAATTAAGTGATTATCGGTGAAGAAATATTCCAAAGAAAAATGCTTTTATGATAAAATGTTAAAGAGGTTAAATCCTGTTATATTTAAGGGAGGAGGCATGAAAATGGGCTGCTTTATGTTTAGCGCGGTATTCTGGGGCGTAATAGTAGTAGTAATCGGACTCTCAATAATTTCAAATGCATTTGGCATAAAAATACCAATCATGAAGATCATGCTTGGTTTGCTCTTTGTTTACATGGGGATGTCTATGCTTACGAGCGGATTTGGCTGCAAGGCAAAGTGCAAATCCTTTATGAGCGACCTAAAGGTTGATCCGTCTGATGCCAAAGAAGGCGAGTACTCGGTAATCTTCGGAAAGGGAGAGGTGGATTTAACCGCGCTTTTGCCAAAACAAAACGGGGAAGCGGTTAAAGTAAAGACCATCTTTGGAGAGAGTCATATTAAAATTGATCCGTTGAAACCTTTTAGGATAAAAATAAAAGCAGTCTTTGCAGGCGCGAGCACGCCCGACGGGAATGTTGTTTCGTTCGGGGAGTATACCTATAATACCGAAGCTGCGAAGAATTCAGAAAATGTTATCAGCGTTGAAGTGAGCACGGTATTTGGCGGAGTAAAGATAACCGATAAGTGATTTGTTTCCGTGTGTCTAAAGGATTATGAAAAAAGTTTTCTTGCTGCTGCTTTTAATAACGGCGTCTCTGGCCGCCGGGAAAATTAAGGTAATCACGAGTATATTTCCTGTTTATGACCTTTCAAGGCAGGTCGGCGGAGAGCTTTGTGATGTATCGATGTTGATACCTCCCGGCATAGAAGCGCATTCCTATGAACCTACTCCTAAGCAAATAGCCGGGCTGGGAAAATGCGACCTATTGATTTATACCAATCCATATATGGAACCATGGATAGCGAAGGCAGCGCGGGGTGCAGGGGTTAAATCCGAAGATCTGGTAAATTCCTGCGAGAATGTTGCTCTGCTGAGCGGAACAAATGATGAAGAAGCTGATCATCATGGCCATGGTGGAAAGGACCCTCACGCCTGGCTTGATATAGAGAATGCCGCGAAGATGACGGAAACCATTGCGTCGGCATTTGAAAGAAAGGATCCTGCGAACGCATTGCAGTACCGCCGCAACGCTAAGCTCTATATAAAAGCGCTTCTCGATTTTGACTCTGCAGCGAAGAAATCAATCTCGGGTTTTAGGAAGAAGAAATTCTATTTCGCCGGGCATTTTGCCTATGGCTATTTCGTAAACCGCTATGGGTTGAGCTACACTTCACCTTTTAAGGGCTTTTCTCCGGACGCAGAACCTACGCCTAAAGCTCTCGCGAAGATGTCTGAGCAGATAAAAAAGGACGGTACAACCATTATTTACAGGGAAGAGCTGCTTTCTTCGAGGCTCGCGGACGCTCTTGCTTCCGAAGGCGGGTTGACTGTGCTTGAACTCTCAGCCGCGCACAATGTTTCCAAGAAAGAACTGGAAAAGGGCGTAACTTTTCTGTCCATACTTAGCAATAATCTGAACAATCTTGAACGGGGGCTAAAGTGAGCGTTGTCGAATTCAAGAAGGTCACATATATCGCTTCAGGGAAAGCTGTCCTGGACAACATAAGTTTTACTGTTTCTCAAGGAAACTTTGTCGGTATTGTAGGCCAGAATGGCAGCGGAAAGACTACCCTCATCAAGACTCTCCTGGGCTTGTTGGAAAAATCTTCCGGAGAGGTGAAACTATTCGGAGAAAACCCGGCGCGTTTCAGAGACTGGAAAAAAGTCGGCTACATACCGCAAAAAGTCATGACAGGCGAGAACAGATTCCCATTGACTGCGTCCGAAGCAGTGGGTCTGGGGCTGCTTTCAGGGATGAAAAGCCCGAAATCGATAGACTCCGCGGATAGAGCTAAAGTTAAAGCAACTCTGGAAACACTAAATATTACCGGAATAGCGGACAAACTTGTAGGGAGCCTCTCGGGAGGGCAGCAGCAGCGCGTTATGCTGGCCAGAGCCCTTGTGAATGACCCTGAACTTCTGGTTCTTGATGAACCGACCGCCGCGCTTGATGTCTCGGCCGGAGAAGCCTTTATGAAACTGATCAGAGACCTCAACGAAATGCGCAAAGTTACGGTTCTGTTGGTTACCCATGATATAGCTAACATCGGTAAATACGCCGATAAGATGCTTTATATTGACAACAAAATGGTTTTTTTCGGCACCTTCGGGGATTTCTGCGTCTCACCGGATGCGGCGCTCTATTTTGGAAAGTACGCGCAGCATATTATCTGTCACAGGCATGACCATGAAAGGGCGGAAGGAGTTGCGCGCGATGTTTGAGGCTTTACACTACTCTTTTATACAGAAGGCGCTGCTTGCGGGCGGATTTATTTCGGTGCTCTGCGCCGTCCTTGGGGTATTTCTGGTCTTAAAAAAATTCTCGCTTATAGGCGACGGGCTCTCGCACGTGACTTTTTTCTCCATAGCCCTCGGACTCTTCTTTAAAACCTCGCCGTTGTATGTGTCTGTGCCCGTAGTTGCCGTCTCTTCACTCGGTATCTTAAAACTTACCGAGAAAGGGAAAGTTTTCGGCGACACGGCAATTGGCATTGTTTCTTCATTGGGTATTGCAGGAGGCGTGATAATTGCCAGCCTTTCCGGAGGGTTCAATCTGGACTTGATGAGCTACCTTTTCGGAAGTATCCTGACAATACAATGGGCAGAAGTAGTCCTTTCGGTGGCACTTTCTGCGCTTGTCATAGCCCTGGTAATCTTTTATTATCACGACCTGGTGGCGGCTACTTTTGACGAAGAATCAGCAAAAGTTATGGGAATAAACACAGGGCGGGTAAATAAGGTGCTGGTGCTCCTGACTTCGCTTACAGTAGTTCTTTCGATGCGCATAGTCGGGATTATGCTGGTTTCGAGTTTTCTGATAATCCCGGCGGCTTCAGCCCTTCAGCTCGGTCTCAGCTTCAGGTCAACCATACTGGCCTCCGCTGCGTTCGGTTTTGTTTCCGTCATAAGCGGGATATTCATTTCCTACGCAGCTGACATTCCGGCCGGCGCTTCAATAGTAATGGTGAGCTTCCTGCTATTCTGCGCTGCTTTTGGTTTAAGGAAGGTTACCGGGAGATGATAGAAAAAACAGAAGCCCTTGAGCGCCTCCTGCAGGTTGGCATAGCGCTTTCCAGCATGGAAAATCTTGACAGCCTGCTGGACCTGATACTGATGGAAGCGCAGGGAATTATGAGCTGCGACGGCGCTTCCATATTTCTTGTGGAAAATAACAAGCTAATATTCAAAGCTATGCGCTCAGGCACGTATTTTAAAATGTGGGGAGAGGAAAAAACAAGAGCAATATTTAAAACTTTTGAAATGCCGCTGACAAAAAACAGCATCGCCGGTTATGTGGCCTTAACGGCAACCGCTCTTAATATCTCTGATGTGTCGCGTATACCGGCGGGCGAGCAGTACAGGTACGACCACACTTTGGACGAGCGATACGGGTATAAGACCGTTTCTTTACTGGTTATGCCGATTAAGAACAAGCAGAATGAGGTTGTAGGCGTACTGGAAATGATAAATGCAGTTGAAAATGGGAAGGTCACGCAATTCAGCAGCGTAGATACGGAGATAGCGGAATCATTTTCTTCACAGGCCGGAGTCGCGATACAAAATACCAGCCTGACCGAACAGCTAAGGGAAGCAAATTATGACACCATTTTCAGGCTTTCGGTCGCCGCGGAATATAAAGATAAGGAAACCTCAAACCATATTAAAAGAGTAAGTTTCTATGCAAGGTTGATAGCCGACAGGCTCAGATATTGCTCGGAAGACTGCAAGCTCATCTTTTGGGCCGCGCCGATGCATGATATCGGGAAGCTCGGAATACCCGATGCAATACTCCAGAAGCCTGGGCCGCTTAGTCCCGAAGAACGCAAGAAAATTGAGAAGCATTGTGTAATAGGCGCGAAAGTGCTAAAAGATTCAAAGGTCCCCGTGATCCTTAAATCCAAGGTTGTAGCTTTGACCCATCATGAGAAATACGACGGCACCGGATATCCTTTAAAGTTGAAAGGCAATGAGATACCGGTCGAAGGCAGGCTGGTAGCTATAGCGGATGTTTTCGATGCGCTGACAAGCAAGCGTGTTTACAAAGCACAGCTTCCTGAAGATCAGGCTTTAAAAATCATGAAGGAAGGCAGAGGCACTCATTTTGACCCTGAAATGCTTGATTGTTTTTTTGACAGTATTGATGATGTCAGCGAAATCAGGAGTAGGTATGAGGATAAGGCTGAAGATATTGACAGACTGAAAGAAGTTGAGAATGAAGATCTTAAAGAATTGCTTAAGTAATTCAGGTGCACGGAGGTTTTTGTGGAAACTATAGTAACCGGAGGCGCGGGATTTATTGGCAGCTGTCTCATTGCGAAGCTTAATTCCGAAGGTATCAACGATATAATTGTTGTCGACCGAATAGGCAAGTCGGACAGTTGGAAAAACCTGTCCGGAAAGAAAATAAACGACTATCTGGATATTGACGTCCTTCCGGAATACTTGAAAAGGAAAAAGCCGGGGCTTATTCTTCACATGGGGGCCTGCTCTGCAACAACTGAGACGGATACCTCCTATCTTATGGAGAACAACTACAGGTATACCCGCATGCTCGCCGAATATTCCGCGGCAAATAAAGTGCATTTCCTGTATGCGTCTTCCGGCGCGACTTATGGCGACGGTGCCTTTGGCTACAGCGATGCGAACGAGGTTTCAAAAAAGCTGGCGCCGCTCAACGCATACGGCTATTCAAAACAGCTCTTTGACTTGTTTGCTATACGAACCGGACTTGACAGAAAGATTACCGGTTTCAAGTTTTTCAATGTGTTTGGCCCGAATGAATATCACAAAGGCGATATGCGCAGTGTCATAGCAAAGGCCTTCCCCTCGATACTTGCGGGAGAGAAGATGAAACTTTTCAAGTCTTACCTGAAAGATTACAAAGACGGCGAACAGAAAAGGGATTTTGTCTATATAAAAGACGCCGTTGAGATGGTTTGGTATTTTGTTGAGCATCCGGAGAAAAAAGGAATCTTCAATATAGGGACAGGAAAGGCGCGAAGCTGGAATGATCTCGCAACGGCGATGTTTACGGCTGCCGGAAGAAAACAGCAGATAGAATACATTGCGATGCCTGAAAGTCTGCGCGATAAGTACCAGTATTTTACGCAAGCCGACGTTTCGAAGCTGCAAAAGAGCGGCTGCGCTCATAAATGCATGGAGCTTGAAGAATCTGTGAAAGATTATGCTTCGTACCTTGCTGCCGGCAGGTATATCTGAAGGGCGTGAAATCAGCGATTAACGGAGGGTAATTGGCTAAATATTTTATTTCGGGGGGGGCGGGATTTCTGGGAATAAATCTTATCCGCTGCCTATTGGATAAAGGTGAAGATGTCGTTTCTTACGATGTTCTGCCTTTCGATTACCCTGATGCAAAGGACCGGATCACACACATAGTCGGGGACATCAGGGATGCAGGCCTTACTGAGAGGGCAATGCGGGGCTGCGATATAGCCGTGCATACTGCTGCCGCGCTTCCGCTTTACAGCAGCCGTGATATCTTGACCACCGATGTTGACGGCACGAAGAATATGCTCAGCGGAGCTTTTACAAACGGCATCAAACGGTTTGTGCACATATCTTCAACCGCAGTCTACGGTATTCCCGACCATCATCCTCTGCTCGAAAACGACAGGCTTGAAGGCGTGGGCCCCTACGGGAAAGCCAAGATACTTGCCGAAGAACTCTGTCTTGAATACAGAAAGAAAGGGATGTGTGTTCCCATAATCCGGCCTAAATCTTTCGTCGGACCTGAACGCCTTGGGGTTTTTGCGCTCTTTTATGACTGGGCTAAAGACGGGCGCGGTTTTCCCATGATAGGGAGCGGAAATAACCGCTACCAGCTTCTTGATGTGGAAGATCTTTGCTCCGCCATCTGCCTGGCTGCAACCAAAGAAGAAATCATAGCAAACGATACCTATAACATCGGGGCTAAAGTCTTTACAACTATGAAGGAAGATTACCAGGCGGTTTTGGATAAAGCGGGGTTTGGAAAGAAGATTAAGGGTTTTCCTGCCTGGCCGCTAATAGCCGCGCTTCGAGTCCTGGAATTCTTCAAACTCTCTCCGCTCTATAAATGGGTATACGAAACTGCTTCCAAGGATTCTTTTGTTTCAATAGAGAAAGCCGAAAAGAAACTCGGGTATGCTCCAAAATTCTCAAACAAAGACGCCCTTCTAAGGAACTATGAATGGTATCTTGCCAACCTAAAGAGTTTTGAAGGAAAGAAGGGGGTCTCGCACCGCTCGCCATGGAAACAAGGAATTCTCGGATTTGTGAAACTGCTCTTTTAGTTTATAAATCGGCTCCGCGCTAAAATAAAGGAAAAATATATATGAGTAATATGTTTCAGAAAGAAGCAGAACGAATACTCTCTCTTGAAACGAAGAGCCGGGTGAATACTCTCGGCGGCTACGGGCCTTCAGGAGAAGTAATCTACGAGAAACACCCGTTTGGGTGTCCTTCAACGCTTATGACAAGCCGCGACAACGGCAAAGCTGTCTTCATGACAAATGGTTCCGTCTCCTTTGAGGTAAAGACAAAAGAAGGAATGGATATTACGGTTCTTGCAGGAAGCTTCGATGCGAATGAAAAACATGAGACAAGCGCCCCCTCGGCCAATATCTGGCTCTCTCTTGATGCCGGGAAAAAACAACGCTTAACCTCCTTAATAAACGCCGGATGTAACCTTAACTGCGTTCCTGTGTCTATGAAAATAGTCAAAATAGGCGATCCCGGAAGGGCTATGTGGTATGTCTATGAATTTAAGACTGAAACAGGCGATCATTTTAGCACAGCAGTAAAACATTCTTTTATCGCCTCAAAACAAGGCCCGGCGCTTATTCGACAAGCCTATATAAAAAATCTGGGAAAAAAACGGCTTAAGGGGAATCTTTGGGCCTATTTTAACCTTCAAGGAACTCAGAAATTTGTCTACAACAAGCCGCTCTGGTATGACACAGGGCTTGCCGTAAACCCGGAAGAGACGGTTGTTTCATGCCGTGTTCCCTATACTGAAATACTGCAGTTGAAAAGAGTTTCCGGAATAACCGCTGGCGGTGTAACTATAAAAGAAGCCACCTGTGATTACACCGGATTTATAGGCGATACAGCTGCAGCCGCGCTTTTCCCGCAGGCTGCGCTGAAAGGAAGCTTCTTAAACGTTAACGGCAGGAAATTAAACAGATTTTCTGTGCCGACTATTTCAGCGGTCAGGGCTTCTTTCGACCTGGAGCCGGGGAAATACGGTGTTCTTGAGCAGAGTTTGCAGTATATGACAGATCCGGGGATTATCGAGGATTTTAAGTCAGGTTCTTCCTGTAGTTATCCCGGATATAAGAATGTTGAAAAGGCGTTTACGGCCGCCGCTAAAAAACTTCTTAAAGTCACACTCGACGCGGAACGGCTGCTAAATGAAAAGACACCTGCAGCTGCGGCGTCAAGGCCGGCTTTTGAAATAGAGTTTCCCGAATCAAATGTCGTTACGGAATATGCGAGATCAGTTTGGACCGGGGTGCAGGAACTTTATGAGAATTGCAGAGCGCACGGCTCTATGCTTGCCGACGGGATAGAACTTGGCACAAGGGACCGGGGTCAGGATATGTGGCCTAAAATGAAAGAAGACGCCGCGCGGGTCAGAGCCGACCTTATACACGCTCTGAGTTTCAGGTATGTGACTGTTAAAAGCGGGCATAAGTGGTCCGCGCCAATGACCAGGACAGAAAAACTGCACGGCATGTTCCCCCGGCAATTCCCGAGCAGGTGGTTTGACAGATCAAAATCAGTGCTAAATGATAACCGTCCTTACAATGACAGCGCTGTCTGGCTTTTAAATTCTCTCAGGAAATATATTGGCGAGACCGGAGATCTTGGAATTCTTGAAGAAAGAGTCAAGTGCGTGCGCCTTACAAACCCGGATCAGCCTGAACAATCAGGGATTGCAGGCCTGGAAGCTACTTTAAGCGTGGCAGAAACAGTCCTTGAGATATTTGAATGCTACGGGCGTCACGCCAAAGACTCTCCTTATGGCATGGTCCAAATGATGTACGGCGACTGGTGCGACCCCGTTGATATGATAGGGACTTTGATACCAGGTGACGCTTCAACCAGGGGTAAAGGAAGAGGTGTAAGCGTCAGATTGAGCGCGCATGTTTTTAACAGCATGGTTGAGTTTATAGATTTATTCTGTGCCAAAAGTTATCGCTGTAAGATGTCTAATGAGTTGCAGCCGCGAATAGAAAGTCTCAAGAAGGCAGCCAGCGAACTTAGGAAGAACATTGTGAGATTTGGCTGGGAGAGCGGAGAACAAGGAGCTTTTCTTGACGCAATTCACGAGTTTGAGCAAGACGGGAAAACTCCGGATTACGCCGCGGGAGAGACAGGCTATACTATTGGTTCGCTAAAACGCGGGGAATTTGACGGAATAAAACGCCGCGAACTGCTGACTCAGGCGCATTGCATTCCTCTGCTTTCGACGAAGAGGGAGTATTTGGATGGAATAAAGAACAGCGAAAGCATGCTGAAACAGTTGTTGCGCACCGTTGACGAGGTTTTATACGACAGAGAACTTGGGTTCAAACTCTTCAGCCCGCCAATCTCTAATGACGGGAATTCTCTTAAGCTGGTAGGCAGAATGGGGATGATACCGGCAGGGACGGCGGAAAACGGGGAGTACCATCACGCCCAGCTTATGATGGATTTCTTCAGATTGGGTGTTCCGGGCGAGGCTGACACTGCCTGGTCGCAATTTAAGGCGGTAATATCTGCGACGAGGGATGAGTCTCTTGGCGGGCCTTTTGATATGCCGTCAACTTCCTACGCGTCTGATCCTGATGATCCGCATTACGGCAAGGGAATGTATTTCGGGCTCTCAGGCTCCACGGACTGGATTATAGAATTTCTTCAGGAAGTAGCCGGGGTCAGGCTCTCCCTGCATGATTCCGAATGCCCGGCGATAGAAGTTACGCCGAAGCTTCCGGCGGAACTTAAAGGCAGGTTGGTTTTTAGAAGAATGATTCACAGGGCGGCCGGAACCGGGTTTGAAAGGATACCGTTAGAACTGAAAATTTCGAGCGCGAGCGGGTTAACTGAAAAAATTATGACTGTAAGGGTTAACGGGAAATCCTGTAAGAGGGCCGCTGTTGAATCGTTAAAAGGCGTCAAAGAGGTCAAAATAGATATACTTTACTGCTGATAAGCTGAGAGCTGGAAAGAAGCCCTAATATGAAATTGCTAAAAGAGCTGGAAATTGCTATAATTCAACACCGCGCCCTTAGCTCAATTGGATAGAGCGTCTGACTACGGATCAGAAGGTTGCAGGTTCAACTCCTGCAGGGCGCATAACAATAAATTCGAAGTCCGCCTGCAGTTCCTGCAGGCGAGATCTCGCCTATTTGCAAGCAAATAGGCGGACAACGAAGTTCGAAATTAGAAACTGAGAAACTGTGTTTGCTTTGAGGAGTGCGTATGAAGAAGACTATTCTGGCTATCCTGATGTTCCTGTCGGTCTCCGTGTTTGCCCAAACTGCCGATGAATATTTCAAGAAAGGCATTGAGGCGGCGCACCACGGTCATATTGACGGGGCTATAGATAACCTGAAAAAAGCTCTAGAACTTTCCCCGGGTCTTGCGGATTGTCATCTTAATCTCGGAGTCCTTTACGCAAACAAAAAAGATTATGACAACGCTCTAACCGAGATACAGGCTTCAATAAACGCGAATCCTTCCAACTCAATGTCGCACTATGTCATGGCCATGCTTTATGAGAAGAAGAAGGAGAGGCAAAAAGCAATTTCAGAATGGGAAGCTGTATTAAGGCTCAAACCCGCGGATGACCTTGCGGAAACTGCCGGAAAGCATATAAGGCATAACAAGGAACGCCTGAATGAGAAGGGCCAATAAATGAAAAATATATTCATAATGCTTATTATAGCCCTCCTTTTCACGGGCTGCGCTGTCAGGTATTCCGTAAAAAAGGGATATGATTTCACAAAAATAAAACGCATAGCCGTCTGTGAGTTTTCAGGAAATTCCGTTTTTGCCAATTCCGGAGACATCGTTGCCGACGAATTTGTCATGCAGATGATAGATAAAGGCTACAATGTCATGGAGCGGAACAAAGTAAACCTGCTGATCAGGGAAAGGAATTTAGATTCATCAGATTACAGCAGACTCGGAAAACTTCTCGGCGTGGATGCAATTTTGACAGGTTCTGTTTCCAAATATTCGGAAGATGCCGGCCGCACTTTTTATTACACGGACTCAAGCGGCAATACAAGGACTGATGTCTCAATGTCGCGCGCTGTCGTAGGCGTTTCAGCGAGGCTTATCGACGTAAATACCGGCGAGATTGTTTGGACCGCCAGAAATGACGACGAGGCTTTTGATGTCGCAAATGCCGTCACTTTTGTGGTTGCCGGACTGCTGGATTCATTCAAAACGATAAAGCTGCAGTAATTTTCCGGAGAACTATGGGTATGATAAGCAAATACGGCTTTCAGTGGCTGCCGGGAGTAATGCTGACTATCCTTTCAATTAAGTTTCACCCGCCGGTTATAAGCATCGGTCATGGAACTGTCGGGACTCTTCTTGACAGTGCCGGTATGCTGATGGCTGCTCCGGTATTCCGCGGGCTTAGAAGTTCGTTTGAGACGATTAGCAAGGGTATGTTTGCGGACTGCTTCTTTGAAGATCAACGCGTTTGGACGGCGGGCAGGTGACACGCGACCTGTTTATGCTTGAAGCGCTTAAAGAAGCCCGCAAAGGGGCTGAGAAAGGAGAAGTGCCCGTAGGCGCCGTAATAGTCCTGGATGGAAAGATTATTGCCAGGGCTCACAGCCTTGTGCGCAAAAAAAAAGATCCCACCGCTCACGCAGAGATACTCGCAATCCGGAAAGCATCCGCCAGGAACCAATATGAGAGGTTAAATGGCGCTGAGATGTACGTTACTCTGGAACCCTGCTCCATGTGCGCAGGCGCGATGGTGCTATCCAGGATAGAGAAGCTCTATTTTGGCGCGAGCGAGCCGAACACAGGCGCGGCGGGAACTGTATTTAATGTAGTTTCGGATCCTCATCATAATCACAGGATAAAGGCCTATAAAGGCGTGCTTGAAGCTGAAAGCAGCGAAATGTTAAAAGCATTCTTTAAGGATAAAAGAAGAAAATGAAGGCGAAGCTGGTCTCATACGCCGGAGCGGCACTGCTGCTCATTACGCTTTCGCTTTATCTGCTAACCGCTTGTCCTACGATTTATGCAGGCGATACGGGGGAGCTGGTGTCCGCCGCCTATACGCTCGGTGTCCCCCATCCGCCCGGTTATCCGCTGTTTTGCCTCACCGGCAAAATGCTGACTTTTCTCCCTGCCGGGAATGTCGCTTTTAGAGTGAACCTGCTTGCCGTCCTAACGGCCGCCGGCGCAATCCTGATATTCTTCCTGCTTTCAAAAAAAGTCTATGATGTTAAGGGATGCTTTAACATATTACTGCTGCTTCTTCTCTGTTTAATCGCAGCTTCTTCAAGAGTATTCTGGAACCAGTCTGGTATGGCAAAAGGCGCGCTCTATACCATGACAGCCTTCCTGCTTCTATCTTCTGTTCTTGCTCTGGAAACTTGGAGGAAAAACGGCCGTACTTGGCACTTCATTGTTGCTGCCTTTCTGGCTGGTCTTTCTGTTGTAAGTCATCAGACGGCGCTGGTCTTTATTCCGGCATTTGTAACTTACTCGGTATTTACATCAATTCAAAAGAAAACACATTTCACTGTTTTTATCATGGGAACTGTTGCCTTCGCGGCCGGACTTTCCGTATTCTTTTACCTTATGCTAAGCGCGGCCCGCTACCCGCAAGTAAACTGCGGCAATCCTTCAACTTTTCAGGGAATGCTTCAGCATGTTCTGCGCTCGCAATACGGCGGACTTACAAAATACCCAAGGTCAATTTCTCTTTTTTTGCAGGAAGTAAAGGCTTGTTTCTTAATATTTACCGCGCAGTTCCCAATCTGGGTCCTGTTTATCCCATTTGCAGGCATGTTTGCCTCTTTTAGAAAGATGCTGCCACTGTTCCTGCTTTCCGCGGTTATCATAACAGCTCTTGTTTTCGGACTAATGGTGGGTACTGTCTATGACATAACCGCGGCAATGCTGGAGACCACTTCGGTCTTCATGATTCCCGCCTATTTCTTCCTGTGGTTATGGGCGTATCCGGGGACCGGGAAAATTATTGGCGGCAAGAACTCGCTTTTTCTGAAACTCTTGTTATTGCTCCTTACGGTTTCGGCGTTATTTTACAATGTTTATGTTAATGGCGGCTACGCTGATAAGAGTGCTAATTTCATGGCCGAGAGATACGCGGTTGATACGCTTCGATCCTGTCCCCCTGATTCCGTTATCTTTATGTCGGAAGACAGTCCGATGTATCAGTTGCTCTACGCGAAGACGGTTAACAGAGCGAGACCGGATGTGAAAATAATAGATGAGACGGCCACAGCTTTCAGAACAGTCCTTACAGAAAGTGACAGCGGCGTAATTTTTAAGGGAGAAGTATTAAAACGGGCATCTGAATATATGGAAGGCGCGCTTAAGAACGGAATGCCGGTGCTTTGCACTTCCGAAAGCTCGTTTCTTAACACCACAAAGTCTGGGAGAACCCCTTCCGGGCTGCTCTATTTGATAAAAGGCCCGAATATGCTTTCGGGGCCTAAAACAAATTATTGGGAAAACTGCCTGATTCCTGAGCCGCCTCTAAAAAGCGATGTCTTTAACAGGGATATGTACGCCCGTTATCATTTCATGAAGGCGGAAAGTCTCTTTGAATCCGGCAATAAAAAAGGTTTTATTGAGGAAATGAAAAAAGCGGAAAGCATCTCTCAGGATATGGACTGGGTCCGTTCCGAAATGGCTATGATTTATGGAAACAGGGGTTTTAAGGCTGAAAGTCTGTCTGCCTATGAGTCTGCCGCGGCTCTTTTCAGGTATTCTACCGAAAGAAGGAATAACCTTGCTAACGCCTACCTCGCCGCAGGGCGGATAGCCGAGGCCATAAGGGAACTTGAAACCGCGTGCTCTTTAGACAAGAACCTCGCGGCGCCGCGTCATAATCTCGGCAATGCCTATTTCGCGGCAGGAAAGAGGGAAGAGGCGCGAGCCGCTTACGAAGAAGCCGCGCTGCTTGGTCAGACCGAAAGCCTTGACTCTCTGAATAACCTTGCCGGAGACCTTGAGAAAAAAGGGATGAAAGAGCAGGCCCTCCAGGAATATATCCATATTCTGTCCATTAATAAAGGCTATGTCTTTGCCTGGATAAACGCGGGAAACATATTTTACGGGCAGAACAAGCTTGAGGACGCTATACGTTTCTACTCAAATGCGGCGGCAGTTAGGCCTGATTACCCGGAAGGATATTTTAACCTCGGTGTTGCTTACTACAAGAAAGGAGACCTTGTCTCGGCCAAGCAGTATTGGCAAAGGACCCTGCAGATAGCTCCTGCGCACGCAGGAGCGCTAAATGCGATTAAGCTTGTA
Source organism: Candidatus Firestoneibacteriota bacterium (assembly GCA_903915125.1). GTDB lineage: Bacteria > Oederibacteriota > D2-FULL-39-29 > D2-FULL-39-29 > CAIOVX01 > CAIOVX01. Next base: position 41,379 of record CAIWRR010000064.1, read on the forward strand.
AAGTAGATGGGCGGATGCTCAGATGCGCGGATGCGCAGTAACTTCAAAGACATCGACCAGAAACTGAAGATTGGATGCAATGGAGAACGAGAGTTTAGAACTACGGCTACCTTAGAG
>CAIWRR010000065.1 GCA_903915125.1 Candidatus Firestoneibacteriota bacterium
GCTTGCCGCAAACCTGGCACGTTACTATATCTTTAGAATATTTCCACTGGTTTTTGTCAAACTCTTTTTTCCTTGCCTCGTCAATGAAATAATATCTTACACCGTGATACTCGGAAGAAGGCGTCTTTTCCGTAACTTTAAGGCTTGTTCCTGTGACCGCGCAAACTGTTTCTGTAAGCATAGTCGAATCCGCCTCGGCGGGAACCGGCACTTTTTTTACTGCCTCTGGTTTTACCGCCGGAACAGCTGCAGGAGCAGCCTGGGCCGGAACTGCAGGAACTGCAGGAACTACCTGCGCCGGAGCCATCGGAGCGGGATTCGCCGGAGTTGCAGGAATAGCCTGCACCGGAGCTGCAGGAACAGCTTGCGCCGGAGCGGCAGGAGCAGCCTGTGCCGGAGTTGCTGGAACTGACTGCGCCGGAGTTGCAGGAACTGACTGCGCCGGAGCTATAGGAACTGACTGCGCCGGAGTTGCAGGAATAGCCTGCACCGGAGTTGCAGGAACAGTTTGCGCCGGAGCTGCAGGAGCAGCCTGTGCCGGAGTTGCCGGAGAAACCTGTGCCGGAGTTGCAGGAATAGTTTGCGCCGGAGCTGCAGGAGCAGCCTGTGCCGGAGTTGCCGGAGAAACCTGTGCCGGAGTTGCAGGAACAGTTTGCGCCGGAGTTGCTGGAGAAACCTGTGCCGGAGTTGCAGGAACAGTTTGCGCCGGAGTTGCTGGAGAAACCTGTGCCGGAGTTGCTGGAACAGTTACTTCTACTTTTTTTTCTTGAACAACGGCTTTAGGGGCGGATTTTTTTTCAGGCGCCGGCTCGTCTTCATCAAAAGCCTGGCCAAAAACTCCGACGGAAAGGAAAAGAATGCCTAGGATTGAAACTATCAACCTCATAAAGTATACCTCCAGAGGATTTTCTTTTACTTAGCAATTATGCCACACAGAGCCAAAAAAGTCAACAAATTCATGCTTTTTGAATAATCTTGATAATTCATTTTGCTAATGTTATCATTAACACTCCCAAATGCCGGAGTGGTGGAATTGGTAGACGCAGAGGACTCAAAATCCTCCGACTTCACGGTCATGAGAGTTCGATTCTCTCCTCCGGCATATAAATACATTTACTAATTGCTGATAGCTTATTGCTGATTCCCCTCCTTCCAAGGGCCCGGAATTTCCAGGGAGTGAAATGCAAACAAAATGGATTGATATAACTTTACCTGTAAAACCGGGCATGCTCAGATGGCCTTGCGACGCTTTAGTCCGCTTTAAAAAGCTGAAAGAAATGAAAAAAGGCGCACAGAATAACCTCAGCGCTATCTCTCTCGGGTCGCACACCGGCACACATATGGATGCTCCCCTTCACTTCTTTGCCGGCGGAAAAAGCCTGGATAAAATGCCTTTAGAAGCTGTTATTGGCCCTGCCAGAGTGCTTGAGATAAGGGATAAAGAATGCGTGAAGTCCGATGAGCTTAGGCGCTTGAATATTCTCAAAGGAGAGCGCATACTTATAAAGACAGCGAATTCAGGATTTAAGAAAGAACGCAGTTTTAGGGAAGATTTCACATATATATCCCTTGAGGCCGCAAAATACATTGTGTCGCGGGGCGTCAGGACGCTCGGCATAGATTATCTTTCAGTTGGCGGGTTCAAGAAAGACGGGACAGAGGTGCACAGGACGCTACTTGGAGCCGGGATCTGGCTTATTGAGGGATTGGATCTCAGCAAGGTCAAACCCGGGAAATATGAGCTGTTCTGCCTGCCGCTGAAAACGGTGGGTCTTGAAGGCGCTCCGGCAAGGGCAGTGGTAAGAAGGCCATAAACGTTAGTAAGGTTCATTCGGCATAACGAAATAAAAAAGGCCTCCGTTTCCGGAGGCCTTTTCATCTTGATTCCGTTACTTTACCGGTATATCAACCACCTTCTTGAACTGTTCGCCGCACTTCGGGCAGTACCCCGGAAGTCCTGAGGTGATATTATCCGGCACGCAGACATAGATGACCCTGAATTTCTTGAGCTTTACGCCTTTGTCAATCGGGCAGTTCCCCGCCTTGCTGGCCGAATAGCCGCAGACCGGGCATTTGAAAGTAAAGCTCTTTGTCTGTTTTGCCAGAGGCTGCTTGCAAATCGGACATTTCCCCTGCGCGAGAGATTCAGTCTTTTCGTGCTTCTCACAGCAGTAGACTTCCATGGTTAAACAATCCCGATCTACCAGAGCTTTTTTTATCGCAGGAACAGCGCCGGATACATCAGTTGAAATTGACGCCGCCGTTGCGGCAGGGACTGCCGGAGCCGCGCTTGAAACTGCAACCGGAGCAGTTCCTGAAACGGACGCCGAAGTATTTACATTTCCAGCGGAAAGCATAAATCCGAACAAAGAAAGAATAGCCGCGACAAATATTACTTTCATAATCTCCTCCTTTTAGCGTTTGTCTGTCAAAGCTCTGCGTATTTCCCTGTTAACTTCTCTTTTCTTGATAGTTTCTCGCTTGTCATAAGCTTTCTTGCTGCGCCCCAAACCTATCTCAGCCTTAACGACATTGCCCTTCAGGTAAATCCTGAGCGGAAGCAGCGTCAGGTTACCTTCCGTGAGCCTTCCCATGAGACGGTTAATCTCGCGCCTGTGAAGCAGAAGTTTTCGCTTCCGTTCAGGGTCTACATTATTATAACTGCCGAATGAATACGGGCTTATATGTACATTATATAGGTAGAGTTCTCCGTTGTCAATGCGGGCAAACCCGTCCTTAATGTTAACCTTACCGTCCCGCGCGGATTTAACTTCCGTTCCCGTAAGCGCCAGCCCCGCCTCATACCTTTCCAGTATTGAGTAGTCAAAGGTTGCCTTCCTGTTTGCCGAGATCAGTTTCTCAATTATCTTTTCTTCCGTCACGCGAACCTCGCAAGGTCAGCGACGCTTTGCAGCACATAATCAGGATGCAACTTTTTCGGTATCTTTTTCAAATCTTTCCTTGAAGTAATTCCTGTCAAAACAAGGGCTGTCTTCACGCCCGCGTTCTTTCCGAAAAGAATGTCGGTTTCGTGTCTGTCACCGACAACAAGCGTATTTTTAAGAGCATAACCCGTTTGCGCGAGAAGTTTCTTAAGCATAAAGGGACCGGGCTTCCCCACCACAAATGCCTCTTTCCCGGACGAAGCTTCTACTGAAGCGACGATGCTGCCGCAGCCCGGGAAAACCGTGTTATTCGCTCCGGGATAAGTTGCGTCTTTATTTGTAGCCAGCAGTTTCGCTCCGCCCAATAAAAACTGCTGGGCAGCAAGCAGCTTTTTAAAACTAAACTGCCTGTCAAGCCCCACAACGACAAAATCCACTCCTTTCACGGAGTCTTTCTCCCCGACTATGCGGGTTCCGGATTTTCTTATTTCATCCCTCAGACCTTTCGCTCCTATTACGAAAACCTTTTTCGCTTTTTTCTTTCTCAGGAACTCGCCGGCGGCATACGCAGTACACATTATCTCTTCAAGCTTGACATTAAAACCCATGCCGCGGAGCTTTTTTCGGTACTCTTTCCTTGAAAGCAGCGCGTTATTGGTAGCATAAGTTACTTTGTGCCCCTTCTCCTGAAGATAAGCAAGAGTTTCAACCGCTCCCTTTATCAACTGGGATTCCCTGTAAACACAGCCGTCAAGGTCAAGAATGAAAAGCATTATTTCGCTCCGGCGCGAAGCCTGAGCTGCTCAACATATTCGTAAGGAATGAGGATAGTCCCGAGCAGCATCTTGTTTTTGCTCATACCGTGGCAGTCGGAACCGCCGGTCATTGCCAGGCCGTTCGCCTGCGCCATATTCTTGTACCTTTCCACCGCGGCGGTATTATGTTCAGTGTGAAAAACTTCAATACCGTCAAGCCCCATCGGTATCATGCTCTTCACCAATTCGTCGTTATTGAGAACCACAGGATGCGCCAGAACGGCAGCTCCTCCCGCGGCCTTTATCATCCGAATAACTTCAAGCGGGCTCATTTTGTGCTTTCCGACATACGCCGGCCCGTTTTGTCCGATGTAACGCCGGAACGCGTCTCCGATAGTCGAGACATGTTTTGCGTCCTTCAAGGCCCTGGCTATATGCAGCCTGCCTACCGAGGTGTAGGACTCGGTGAGCTTGAGCACATCTTGAAGCTCAATATTTATATTCTGGCCTTGAAGTTTTTGGATAATCAGCTTTGCCCTCTCCAGTCTGGATTCCCGAAGCATTTTCAGCGTCGCGGCAAAAGCAGGGTCTTTGTGATTTATAAAATACCCGAGAATGTGTATCTCTGCCTGCCCTTCTTCAGCAGACAGCTCTATGCCTGGAATAACTTCTATGCCTGCTTCCTTCCCGAGCAAAAGCGCCTTGTCAAGCGAATCCACCGTATCGTGGTCGGTAATACCAACCGCCGAAAGCCCGACATTCTTGGCGTTTAAAATCACTTCCTCCGGGCCAAAAGTTGAATCCGAAGCATTGGTGTGCACGTGCAAATCAGCGTAACCGTTTTTTGTGGTCATTTTATCCCCGCAATTTTATGGACCTGCGGCGTAACCCTCAGATCCTTCAGAATCCCTTTTGAAAGCGCCGAACCAAATTTTTTCAACGCGCCTTTTATTCCAAGCGCCGGGTCAGGCTGAATGCAGGCCGTTATCCCGGGTGAGACATTCTTAAGCATCAAAAGCGCCGAGATAAGCTCCTTTTCCGCCGTTGAATCAGTTACAACTATCTTCACGAAAGCTTTGCTTCCGGCGATCCGCAGAAACTCGCGGTGTTCTTTCCAGACCGCCTTTCTTCCCGTAGCTGAAGGCAACTTAATGTCAGCGGATATAATATCCGCGTATTTTAACACCTGCTTCAACGCCAAAGGGTGCGCAGCGTTAGTTTCCAGATAGGTCTTAAAACCTGACTTCTTAAGTTCTTTCAGGAGACCCCGCGTAAATTCAGGCTGCTCAAGCGGTTCACCTCCGGTAATGCTTACCGAATGTACCGGGCCAACCGCCTTTACCGCGTGAAGCACGGCCGCAACAGAAACCGGATTTATTTCCGTCTTCCCAAAGATTTCTGCCCTTTTTACCAGTTTCCACGCCTGCTTCGTGTCGCAATAAGCGCACCCGAAAGAACAACCGGACAATCTGATAAAAACCTGCCTCACTCCGATATAAGGGCCTTCACCCTGCAGGGAAACAAAAATCTCGCTCACCCAACCCTTATTCAAAGTAGGTTGCACAAGACCTCTCGGTCTCCCAAACGGAAACACGGGCCACCTTCACGCCCTTGAGTTTGACTTTTTTCTTAAGCTCGGCGTAAATATGTTTGGAAATGTTCTCCGCCGAGGGGTTTGCTTTCTTAAAGGGAGCAAGTTCATCAAGCACCTTATGATCAAGAGTCTCTGTTATCTCGTGCAGCGCCGCTTTCACGTCTCCAAAATCTACGGCGAGCCCTATATTATTCAGCTTGACCGCGGAAACCACCGCTTCAATTTTATAATTATGTCCGTGCATATTCTCGCACTTGCCCTTATACTCTCTCAAATAATGAGCGGACGCGAACCCTCCAAGCACCTTGACTTCAAACATTTCGCCTCCGCGAACACCTGTTTAATTTGTTTTATTTATTGCCGTTAATGACTCAAGTCAAAACGGTTTGGTTTTGGTCCCCAGTTACAAACCTTATAAACTTTATAAACCTTATGAACTTTATTAACTTTTTAGCTTATTTATTTCCTTCATCAACTCTTCCACCAGATTCTCTTCTTTCACCCTCTTAATAACCTTTCCGTTCTTGAACAACATACCCATGCCTTTGCCGCAGGCTATGCCAAAATCGGCTTCGCTTGCCTCACCCGGACCGTTTACAACACAGCCCATAACGGCGACCTTGAGGGGACGCGAAATTCCGGAGACGAGGCGTTCTACTTCCTCTGCAATCGGGAAAAGAGATACTCCGCACCTGCCGCAGGTAGGGCAGACAATAAGGTCGACACCTTTGTCGCGAAGCTTCAGAGTCTTTAATATTCCGTAGCCTACGCGGATTTCCTCAAGCGGCTCTCCGGCAAGCGAGACGCGGATGGTGTCTCCCAGCCCGGAATGCAGGAGGGTTCCTATCCCGACAGCGGACTTGATTGTACCCCCCGAAACCGTGCCGGCCTCGGTTACTCCCACATGGAAAGGATAATCGCACTCCTTCGCCATGCGCGTATAAGCTTCTATGGTTGTCAGCGTGTCAGAAGCCTTTAGAGAGAGTACGATATCTTCAAATTTATTCCTTTCGAAGAAACGTATAAACGAGACCGCCCTTTTTACCATCTTTTTCGCTGTCACCGCGGCGCTTTCATGCCTCTGTCTGCCCGAGTACTTTTCCAAAGAACCGGCGTTAACGCCTATCCTTATTGGAATACGGGCGGATTTGGCGGCGGAGATAATTCCTTTAACTTTCAGGTCGCTTCCGATATTCCCGGGATTTATCCTGATCTTGTCCGCGCCCGCTTCGATGGCCAGAATAGCCAGTTTGCTGCTGAAATGAATATCGGCAACCAGCGGGATTTTTATGCCGGCTTTTATCAGTTTAATTTTGCGCGCGGCTTCTTCGTCCAAAACAGCGCATCTGATTATTTCGCAGCCTGCCGACTGAAGCTCTTTTATCTGAGCAATGGTAGCGGCAACATCCCTGGTATCAGTCTTGGTCATTGACTGAACCGATACCGGAGCCCTGCCGCCTATGGCAATATTTCCGGCCTTGACCGGACGGGTAACGCGTCTCATCTGTTCATCGTCCTTATGACCATGTTGAAGATGTCCAGCGAAAATACACCTATTATCATTACCATCACAATAGCCCAGCCGGCGTACATCAAAGCCATCTGGGTCTTTAAAGGAACTGGTCTTCGTATTATTCCTTCAAAAAGATAAATAAGTATTACCCCGCCGTCAAGCACCGGAATCGGCAGTATTAAATTTAACGCTCCTACTATGGTGCTGAGCAGAGCCGTAAGCAACAGAAGCTGGGTTGGGCCTTTTTCGGCCGCTTCTCTCGCCATCTGAAACATCATTATAGGGCCCCCGACGGAATCTTTTACCGACTGTTTCCCTTTAGCCATCAGCCAGAGCGCCTTGACCTGAAGCAGCGTCAGCGAAACAGGTTTTTCTACTGCCATCAGGAATGAGTCCTTCAAGCCGTAGGATTTCTTGTAAAACATCGTCGGCCTTGACGAAATACCAATCATATATTTTTTCGAGATAATGTTATCCTTAACAGGAGTAACCACCCGGTACTGTTCCTTCCCACCGCGGCTTACCAGAAATTTCACAGGTTTGCCGTCGCAAGTTTTCACCACATCAATAATGTCGGTGAACTGCGCTATTTCTTTCTCGTTCGCCTTGAGTATCAGGTCGCCGCTCTTCAGTCCGGCTTTGTATGCCGGCGTCCCGACGCTGACGTCAACAACCGCAGGCAAGAAGATTATCAGCCCGAAGGGGTTCTTTCCGGAAAGTTCCACGCTAATTGCTTTCTTCCGGCCCGAACGTTCTATCTCCGCAGTAAACGCGGTCTTCTCTCCAATCTCCTCGTACAGTTTATGCGTAAGCTCAGCCGGCTTGCCGTCAATAGCAATTATGGCGTCTCCTTTTTTAAAACCGCAGTGCTCAGCGACAGACCCCTTCTCCACTGAACCCACAACAGAAGGGCTGGTGCCGTACTGAATCCCTGAAAGGAACACAAGAAAAAATATAATGACTCCGAGAACCAGGTTGATAAAGGAACCCGCGAAAGTTATAAAAATCTTCGACCACCAGGGCTGCCCCAGGAACTCGTGCTTCTCAAAAGTGTCTTTGCGCCTGAGATTGTTATTAACCTCTTCCGAAGGCTCGTCGCCCGCCATCTTGACATAGCCGCCGAGCGGGAACCAAGATATCATGTATTCCGTGTGACCTCTTTTGAAACCAATCAGCTTGCCGCCCCAGCCGAGCGAGAATTTAAGCACTCTGACGCCCATTATTTTTGCGGCAAAAAAATGTCCGGCTTCGTGCACGAAGACGACCACCCCGAAAGCGACAAAGGCTGCAATATAAGGCAGCGCGCCCTCGGCAAGAGCTAAAATATCCCGGAGTAAACTACCTGTCATTTGCTATCTCCTTTTCAGCGGCTGACCTGGCCCAGTCACCGGCAGAAAGTATCTCTGTCAGTTTTGGGTACAAAATAGTCTTATGGGCAGCCATAACTTTTTTTATTATCCTTGGAATATCCATGAAACCGGCTGATTTCGATAGAAACGCGTCAACAGCCGTCTCGGCGGAGGACGCCAGCACCGCCGGCATGGTACCTCCCTTCACAAGCGCCGTGTAGGCAAAACCCAGGCATTCGAACCTGGCAGTATCTGGTCTCGTAAAAGTAAGCGGACCGCACGCCGTGAGGTTCAGCCGGGGAAGATTGTTATTTATCCTCTCAGGCCAGCTCAACGCGTACTGTATTGGAAGCTTCATATCTGTGATACCGAGCTGAGCCATCACCGAACCGTCAGAGAACTCAACCAGCGAATGGACAATGGATTGGGGATGCACCATTACGTCTATTTTCTCCGGTGGCATGCTGAAAAGATGATGCGCCTCTATTACCTCAAACCCTTTGTTCATTAGGGTCGCCGAGTCCACCGTTACTTTGTTTCCCATTTCCCATGTTGGATGCGCCAGGGCGTCCTCAACCGTCACCTTCTCAAGCTCCTTTTTTGAAAGGTCCTTGAAAGGCCCGCCGGAGGCCGTGAGTATCAATTTCCTCACGCTTGCCGGCGATTCGCCGTTCAGGCACTGAAATATAGCCGAGTGCTCGCTGTCAACCGGGAGTATTTTCACTCCCTTTGCGCGGGCAAGCTTCATTACGTAATCACCCGCCGTTACAATGGATTCCTTGTTTGCCAAAGCGACATGCTTCCCTCTCTTAATAGATTCCAGAACAGGCACCAGTCCCGCCGAACCCACAACAGCAACAAGCACCAACTCCGCCTGAGTTTCGCGGACAAGTTTTATCATTCCCGTCGTACCTGCGTAAACTTTCGGCCTGTACTTTCCTTTGAATGAGGACGCGAGGAGTCCTGCGTTCACTTCGTCTTTAATGCAAAGGAGAGACGGTTTGAATTTCAAGGCCTGCTCTTTCAAGAGCGCGGCGTTCCCCCAGGCGGAAAGAGCTACCACCTCAAAACGCGCGGGAAACGCGGCAGCCACCTTCAGGGCGTTAACGCCGATGGAACCGGTTGAGCCCAGTATTGCTATCTTTTTTCTTGTCATAGGAAATATTTCATGAGCAGGATGAAGACCGGCGCGGCCAGCAGGAAAGAATCAAGCTTGTCCAGCAGCCCCCCGTGCCCGGGAATTATGTTTGAAGAATCTTTTACTCCGGAAAACCTCTTAATAAGCGACTCCGTAAGATCCCCCGTCTGAGCGCTCAGGCCCAGGATTACGGCAAAGAGCACCGCCTTGCCCGCGTCCAGTTCAATGAACCTGCCGCCCGTAGCCAGCTTAAAAACCAGGGCCGCCGCGGCGACCACGGCCAACCCGCCCAAAAGGCCTTCGATTGATTTTTTTGGACTGACCGGCTTAAGCAGTTTATGTCTTCCGATTGCAGTGCCTATGAAATAGGCCGCGCTGTCATAGATCCAGACTACACCGAAGAGGAAAAGCGAGTAGGAAGGCCCAAAGTGTATTACCTGAAGCAGCTGAACGCCAAGCACTATGATGTAAAAACCTCCCAGCACCGTGAAAGCCATTGAGAGCATCCCGTTTTTTATGTCCTTGTTGAATATAGGCGGGACCAGAACCAGCGCGGCGTAAAGTATCATCAGCGCGAAAACCTCGGTGATGTCAAACGCCGGAGGAGTTTTTTTTAGGAATTCGTATACGCAGATGGCGAGGAAAAGCAGGTTAGTCCAAAGCATTGTTTTAATACCTGTTTTTTTCAGCATAAGATGGTACTCTATCAGCGCCCCCGCGAGAGCGCCTATTATTACGAGGTCATAAACTACGGGGTTCTTAAAAACAGAGAATAGGAATACGGGAAGGAATACCAGGAACACCGCTATACGGACAAACCTTTCCATCATATCCCCCCGAAACGCCGTTCGCGTTTCCTGTAGGCTTCAAGCGCTTCGTGCAGGCTGGCGGCCGTGAAATCAGGCCAGAGAGTCTGCGTGACATAAAACTCAGAATAAGCTATCTGCCAGAGCAGAAAATTCGAAACCCTCATCTCCCCGCTGGTCCGGATGAGCAAATCCGGGTCCGGAATGCCTCCCGTGTAAAGATAATCGGAAATCAGGTCTTCATTTACGGCAGCCGCCGCAGACTCGGGAGTAATACCCGTTCCTGAAGAGAGTACATCCGAGACAATCCGCCGCACAGCGTCGACAATCTCTATCCTGCCGCCGTAATTCAAAGCGAGACTGAGGACCATTCCATTATTGCCGGAGGTTTCCTGCATTGCCTTCACGAGCTCTTTTTGCACAAAAGCCGGTAATTCCTTATACCGGCCTATCACATTGAACCTGATGTTGTTTTTCATCATGGTCCTCTTTTCCTTAAGCAAAAATATTTTGAGGAGCCTCATGAGGAAACTGACTTCTTTCTCCGGCCTGGACCAGTTCTCTGAAGAAAAGGCGTAGAGCGTAAGATACTTCACGCCGATACGCCTGCATTCGGTAACAATATCTTTAACTACATTTACGCCGCGCCTGTGGCCTTCCATTCTCGGCAAACCGCGGTTTACGGCCCAACGGCCGTTGCCGTCCATTATTATCGCTATGTGGGCCGGGATCTTAGGTTTGATTTTCGGACCTGCCTTAAACTTCCATTATTTCCTTTTCTTTATTCACAAGGAACTTATCGACATCGGCAATATATCTGTCCAGCATCTTCTGCACCGCGTCCTTGTTCCTCTTGCAGTCATCTTCCGACATCTCCGCGGCTTTCTTTGCCTTGTCCAGCTCGTCATTGCTGTCGCGCCTTATGTTTCTAAGCGCCACCTTGCCTTCCTCGCCGAGTTTTCTGGCGTACTTGGAAAGTTCTTTCCTTCTCTCTTCCGTAAGCGAGGGCACATTAATGCGGATGAGTTTTCCGTCGTTCACCGGGGTTAGCCCCAGGTCGGATTTCATAATTGCTTTTTCTATGTTTTGAAGAGCAGAATGGTCAAACGCTTTTATCTCTATGGTCCTTGCCTGTACCGAAACATTTGCCACCTGCTTGAGAGGCACATCCGCCCCGAAATATTCAACTTTTATGCTGTCAAAAATTGCGGTTGACGCGCGCCCGGTACGTATGGTCGCCAGCTCTACGCTGACATGCTCCGAGGCTTTTTTCATTTTATCTTCTGTGACTTTTATGTTGAAAGGCATATTGTCCCTCCTTAATTCAGTTGATTCGTTTTATGAAACAATTGTTCCGATTTTTTCTCCTGAAATCGCCCTTGAAAAACTGCCGGATGCTCCGGAATCGAATACGATTATGGGGATGTTGTTTTCCATGCAGAGTGTGACGGCAGTAGCGTCCATGACTTTAAGTTTGTTCTTTATTACATCCATGTAGCTTATTTCGTTGTATTTCTTGGCGGCTTTGTCTTTCTTGGGGTCGGAAGTGAAGATGCCGTCAACCTTGGTGGCTTTGAGCAGGACATCTGCTCCTATTTCTATTGCCCGCAGCGCCGCCGCGGTATCGGTCGTAAAGTAAGGGTTCCCGGTGCCGGCCGCGAAAATAACCAGCCTGCCCTTTTCCATGTGCCTTATCGCTCTTCTTCTGATGTAGGGTTCGGCGACTTTTTCAATTTCCAGGGCGGTCAGCACCCTGGTGAAAACCCCCTGCTTTTCCAGCGCGTCCTGGAGCGCGAGCGCGTTGATTACCGTGGCCAGCATGCCCATGTAGTCCGCCGAGACCCTGTCCATACTCTTGGCGTAGGCTCCGCGGAATATATTGCCTCCGCCGATTACAACCGCAAGCTCTATATGCATCTGCTCTTTGGTTCTTTTTATTTCAGTCGCAAGCTCCTTGAGAATGGTCGGGTTGAGTCCCTGCTGGGCCTCGCCCGACAGAGCTTCACCGCTGATTTTAAGGAGCACTCTTTTATATTTAGCCTTGCGCATCATACCCTCCGGAGACCTGGCGTTTTCGCTCTCGGATACAAAAACCGCGGGCTTTTGGCCCGCGGCTCTGATTATTTCTCTCCGACCTTGAACCTGGAGAATCTCTTGATCACGATATTCTCCCCGGTCTTGGCTATTTTAGCCGTGACCAGGTCTTTTATGCACTGCTTGTCGTCTTTAATAAACGCCTGCTCGACAAGGCATACATCTTTGTAGAATTTCTCTACTTTGCCGTCCACAATCTTCTCGGCAATCTTTTCCGGCTTGCCTGATTTTATGGCCTCTTCTTTAAAAATAGAGCGCTCCTTTTCCAGCACCTCGGGAGCAATATCTTCGCGCTTCACATAAAGCGGATTCATCGCGCAAATCTGCATCGCTATATCCTTGCAGAGTTCTTTAAAATCTTCGGTCCTGGCAACAAAATCGGTCTCGCAATTAACTTCCACCATCGCGCCTACCGTGCCTTCCATGTGAATGTAGGAGTAAACAAGTCCTGAAGCCGCGACCCTTACCGATTTTTTCTGGGCAGTAGCCAGCCCTTTCTTCCTTAAAAATTCAACGGCCTTTTCAAGATCGCCCTTCGAATCGTCAAGAGCCTCTTTGCAGGCCAGCATGCCCGCGCCGGTTTTTTCCCTGAGTTCCTGGATCTCTTTCGTGCTTGCCATTATTCTACGCCCCCCTTGCCCGGTTTCTTCTTAAGGCCCGTCTTATCCTCTTGGAATTTTTCTATTACAGTCTCCATCTCTTCGTCTATATCAGCGGGAAGTTCTTTCGCCTCTGCGGCCGCGTCAGCCGCGGCTTTCTCGGCCAGGAGCGCTTCTTCCGCCACGCCTCTCTTGCCTTCAAGAACAGATTCAGAGATGAGGTAGGTAACAAGTTTTATGGCGCGGATGGCGTCATCATTGCCCGGAATAACATAATCAACTTCATCCGGGTCGGAATTAGTGTCTGCAATGCCGATTACGGGTATCTCAAGCCTCTTTGACTCAAGTATTGCCGTGTGTTCTTTCTTGGTGTCCACCACATAGACCGCGGCAGGCAGCCTGTCCATGTTGCGAATGCCGCCGAGCACCTTGGAAAGTTTCGCCATCTCTTTCTCAAAACCAAGCACTTCTTTCTTGGTGAATTTGGAGAAAGTGTCGTTCGCTTTCATCTTCTCAAGGTCTTCAAGCCTCTTGATGCTCTTCTTGATGGTTTTGAAATTTGTGAGCATGCCGCCGAGCCACCTGAAAGAGACATAAAACATCCCCGCTCTTTTGGCTTCCTCGGTGATAATATCCTGCGCCTGGCTCTTAGTTCCGACGAAAAGGACATAGCCGCCTTTTGCCGCCGCGTCCTTCACGAAATCGCAGGCTTCCTTGAGCTTCTTTACGGTTTTCTGGAGGTCGATAATATATATACCGTTCCTCTTGCCGTAAATGAATTTTGCCATCTTGGGGTTCCAGCGTTTGGTCTGGTGACCGAAGTGAACACCAGCTTCGAGCAACTGCTTGATTGAAATGACCGGCATACAAAAACCTCCTTAAGGTTTTTACCTCCGCTCTTTCGGCCCGCATTCCCGGGCGCCGGTTGGCTCCGCGGGACCTGTGCGTGCGTTTATGAAGAGCGTGTGAATTCCCGGTCGAATTACCGGGTCTGCGCCTTGGCGGCGCGTTTGTTTATTAATCATATAGGAATTTGAAGCAAATTTCAAGATATTTGTGAAGAATGGATGGAAAAACCGCGGAATTTGTCGTGTATTTATGCGCTTTTCAGGATAATTTCCACTTTTTGAACTCCCGCACAACGCGGTTGACCAGTTTGAATGTCTCGAATTGCCGCAACTGCGAGGTATCCGCTTCATAGCCGCCGTTTACAAAAGCGTTCGCGTGAGGCATATAGCTAAGGTATCCTGTTGAATTATAAAGTATATAGGTTTTTTTAAACGGTGAATTCCATTTTATCTCAAGGCCCGGCTCCGCCAGCAGTTCTCCCGGAACACCCGCAAAGCAAACATCGCCTATTCTAAGAAAAACGACTTCCCCGGCCTCGGTTTTCCTGTTTTCAAAGAGCGGCATAAGATGCTTCTTTTTCTCCGTATTGACTGCAAGCGGCACTTTTATAACCCTGGTTTCCACCTCAGGGTTCTTTATCCTGCAAGCTTCCGTCTTAAGCACCCGCGAAAGACTTCCGGAAACTTTCAAACCAAGACGGCGCCCCAGATTCTCCATTTTCCTGAATCCCCCTTCATAATCATACGGATGCAGGTCGCCGCAGGCGCCGGTCGTAAAAACGCAGAAACCTCCCAGCTTTTTCTCCACGGTTTTCCGAAGCGCTCCGGGGTAATCAGAGGTGATTTTCAAGGACTTGCCTCCGCGTCTCTGCGACGCGAGCGGATGGGCGGAATAATTGATTATGCTTGCCAGGTTTTTCCCGGTCCTTCTGCTCATAAAGAAGAGCATCCCGAGTTCAGGGTCTGTCACTCCGTCGGCGACGGGCTTTAAATGTTTTTCGTCCGGCAGGTAGGCGAACCTGTTGCCGGGAAGCAAAACCCTCCGGTTTATGTTCTCAGAGACATTTACCGAATGGCGGTAGACCTCCACCGGTTCCATGCCGGAAAATACGCCTTCTAACGCTTCCAGCGTCCTGCCGATAAGCCATTTAGAGTACTTTACATCCCTTAAAGTTTTTTTGGAACCTGAGCGCGAGTGCGGCCCGGAATGAGTATGAGTGCACGCAACGATAATTGAGGTTGCTTTCAGCGACAGCAGTTTCGCGGCCCGGGTCCGAAGTTCAAGGATAAGAGGCCTATCCATACCTATAAGGTCATAACTGAGCAACAGGGCCTTCGTTCTGCCGTCATTGAAAGCTATGCCGGAAAGCAGCAGGTCATCATGCACGCCGTTTGAAATATTGTCCGGCCCGTAACCGGCGAGCCTTGCTCCAACCGCCGGAGTTATTATGCTCCTAAAAGTTTTGATCTTAAGCACTATTTTCTCCTTCTTAAGACAGCGCTTGCGGCTCTCGCGATATCAACATCTTTCAGCCCGTACTTTGCCAGCAGTTCTTCCGGCTCGCCGGACTCCCCAAAAGAATCGTTAACCGCGACAAATTCCACAGGAACCGGGAATGAAGCTGAAAGCACTTCCGCGACAGCAGCCCCCAGCCCCCCGGCTCTCTGGTGCTCTTCAGCAGTGACTATGGCTCCGTACTTTTTTGCCGCGCTTATAACCGCTTCTCTATCCAGCGGTTTTATCGTTGACATATTGATTACCGCCGCATTGACTCCAGACCTTTCAAGCAGCGCGGCCGCGCGCAGGGCTTCCGGAACCATTATTCCGCAGGCAATTATCGCCAGGTCTTTACCCTCCCTGAGCGTCAAGGCTTTCCCGACGGAAAAAGGCGTCGCCTCTGTTGTAACGACTTCCGAGGCAGTCCGTGCCGTCCTGATATATACCGGGCCGGGGTGCGCCGCGGCGGCGCGGACGGCTTTCTTTACTTCAACGGCGTCTGCCGGGCAGATGACCGTCATGTTCGGCAGCGCTCTCATTATTGCGATATCTTCCAGGCACTGAGCCGTTGCCCCGTCGGAACCCGCGGAGATACCGGCATGCGAACCCGCCAGTTTTACGTTGGCTTTGTTGTAGCAGACGGTTATCCTTATCTGGTCGTAAGCCCGGTTCGTCAAGAAAACCGCGAAGGAACACGCGAAAGGTATAAAACCCTCCCTGCCCATTCCCGCGGCGGTTCCTATCATATCCTGCTCGGAGATTCCCATATTGAAGAACCTTGCCGGGAATTCTTTCTTGAAGGCGGCAGCCTTAGTAGAATCCTCCAGGTCTCCCGAAAGGACCACCACACGGGGATTTTGTTTTCCGAGTTCCGTCAGCGCTTCCCCGAATCCGTCCCTGATTGCTTTCATTTCCATTTTGCAAGCTCCGAGAGCGCGGCGGCAAGTTCAGCGTCGTCAGGCGCCTTCCCGTGCCAGCGCGGGTTCAGTTCCATGAACGAGACCCCTTTCCCCTTTATGGTGTCCGCCTTTATGAAATACGGCCTGCCCGGCTCTTTGCCGAACCCGTCCAGGGCCCGCAATATCTGCGCCATATCATGGCCGTCTATTTCTTCAACCTTCCAGCCAAACTGCTTTAACTTTCCCGCCGCCGGCTCTATATTCTTTATCTCCGCGACAAGGCCGTTCTGCTGAACCTTGTTGGCGTCAAGAATTACGCAAAGGTTGTCCAGTTTATGGTGCGCCGAGGTAAGAAAGGCCTCCCAGACCTGCCCCTCCTGCATCTCGCCGTCTCCCAGCATGCAGTAAATCCCGTGTTGCTCACCCTTCAGTTTCGCGGCCAGCGCCATGCCGTTAGCGAAGGAAAGCCCCTGTCCCAGGCTGCCCGTGGAAAGTTCAACGCCCGGAACTCCCGTGTGGACATGCCCCTGCAGAAGCGCCCCCAGCTTCCTGAACCTGTCCAGTTCAGCAGCCGGGAAGAAGCCCCTTCCGGCCAAGACGGCGTACAGGGCCGGGCTTGCATGCCCCTTTGACATAATGAACCTGTCGCGGCCGGGGTTATCAGGCGCTTCCGGAAAAACCCGAAGTTTCGAGAAATACAGAGCCGTAAGCAGGTCAATACAGGACAACGAGCCGCCGGGATGCCCGGCGCCGGCTTTGTTAATCATTTTAAGTATTTCCGCGCGGAACCCGCCGGCCTTTAGCTCAAGCCCTTTTATGAAACCTGTTTTTTCGGTCATACCGTTGTTATTATACAACAGTTTCGGCAGCTTCAAACAGCGGTTTTTCAGCGGACTTCCCGAAAATAAGTTGACAAATCCCGCGCCCGGCAATAAAATTGTTGCAAGATTTGGAGGCTGCCAATGGAAAATAACTCCCCAGAAACGCCTTTCGATGAACTGCAAAAGCCGGGCGCCGACTTTCCTCAGTCTTCGGCTGTCAGGAACCAGCTTGTCGACTATCTTTCCGGCAAGTCACAGGTTTTCTCTTTTCTGGCAGGCCTTCTCACCCTGGCCGCGGTGTGCTTCCTTGATTACATAACCGGCAACGAACTTTTCATGGAGCTTCTCTACCTGGTCCCGATAATCCTCACCTCGTGGCTTTTGAACAGGAGGCTTGCTCTGGTTTTTCCCGTACTCTGCGGGCTCTCCCTGATTGCAATAGATCTTCTTAACGGCCATGTTTATTCAAATCCCCTGGTGCTTGTTTGGAACGGCGCCACTGTTTTAACCGTGTTCAGTATAGTTACCCTCGTCTTTCAGGCGCTCAAGCACGCGTATCTCGAAGAAAGAAGGCTCGCGCGCTACGACATTATGACCGGAATCCCGAACAGGAAGATGTTTTACGAAGAACTGGACAAGGAAGCGTACAGGACGGGAAGGTACGGCAGGCCGTTCACCGTCGCCTACGTTGATATGGATAATTTCAAGCAGATTAACGACACTCTCGGGCACGACAGCGGCGACGAACTCCTCCGGTTTGTCGCGAACCTGATTAAACGGAACCTCCGCACTTCGGACCTCGTGGCAAGGATGGGCGGGGATGAATTCATACTCCTGCTCCCGGAAACAAACCAGGAACGCGCGAAGGCGGCGGTCGCGAAACTTACGAGGAAGATAAACGCGTCCATAAACAAGGAAATCTGGCCTGTCTCTTTCAGTATCGGCGTATTGAGCTGCGAGTCCGGGACCTGCAACGCGAGGGAAATGATAAAAAAAGCGGACGAACTTATGTACGAAGTTAAGAGAGGCGGCAAGAACGGAGCAAAGTTCGGCAAATTCGGAAAATATTAAACCGCCGCTTCGGCGGTGTTCAGGAATCGAGTTTTTCCAGTTCGTGCGAAAGATTCAGCCATTCTTCCTGGAGTTTTTTTGCCCTCTCCTCGTCAATTTTCAACTGCTTTACCTGTTCAGGGTGCCCCGGGTCTTTGTAGAACTCCGGGCTCTCCATCTGCCTTATCATCTCAGCGTTCTTGGCGTGCAAGGAATTCATCTCAAGGTTGATCTCTTCAATCCTCGCGGCTAATTCTTTCTTTTTGTGCGCGACCATGGACGGATTGACCCGTTTTTTCTTTTCCTGAGGCGCGGATTTTACCGCAGGCCTCTCTTTCGGAGCAGTCGTCCTTTCCTTCAAAGGAAGCCCCACGGTCTCGCCCATAAGCTTCTTTTTCTCGACATAATAGTCATAGCCGCCGGCGAAAGGAATAAGACGGCCGTTATTGACTTCAACTATTTTATTGGAAATTGAACGTATAAAATGCACGTCGTGACTTATGAAACAGATAGTGCCGGTGTAGTCGTTTAGGGCCTTTATCAGTATATCCCTTGACGGGATGTCCAGATGGTTTGTCGGCTCGTCCATCAATATGAAGTTTGGCGGGTTTATCAGGACTTTGGCAAGGACCAACCGGCTTTTCTCCCCGCCGCTTAATACTTTAACTTCTTTAAAAACATCGTCGCCGCGGAACATGAACATGCCGAGCATCTTCCGGAGCGACAATTCCGCCGCCATCGGCGCCGCTGAATCAATTTCCTGGAGTACCGTATTGTCAGGATTAAGCACGTCAAGCCGGTACTGCGGGTAGTAAACCGCGTTGACGTTGAAACCCAGCCGCCGTTTTCCGCTCTCGAAGGGCAAAACCCCTGCCATTATCTTAAGCAGCGTGGATTTGCCTGCGCCGTTAACACCGACAAGCGCTATCCGGTCTCCCCTCTCAATGGAAAGGTCAACCCCGGAGTAGATACTTGTGCTGCCGTAGGATTTATGGAGGTTCTCCAGCGCTATTACTTCCCGCCCGCTCTTTACGGGTTGGGGAAAAGAGAAATTGAGAGTCTTTTTTTCTTTCTCGACCACTATTTCTTCCATCTTGTCGAGGTGTTTTATTTTGCTCTGCACGGATTTTGCTTTTGAAGCGGTCGCGCGAAACCTGTTAATGAACTCCTGCAGGCGTTCCTTCTCTTTCTGCTGCTGCCCGGATTGCTTCTCCAGAATATCGCGCTTCTTCTGTTTCTCCTCCAGGAAGAAGTTGTAATTCCCCTTGTAACTGACCAGCTTGCCGCTGTCTATCTCAAGTATGCGCGTGGATACGTTGTCGACGAAGTCCCTGTCGTGCGAAGTGAATATCAGGATTCCCTTGTAGGACAATATGAAGTTCTGCATCCAGAGCAGAGAGTAAAGGTCCAGGTGGTTAGTGGGCTCGTCAAGAAGCATAATGTCAGGCGGGTTTACCAGCAGTCTGGCCAGGGCTATTCTCATCAGCCAGCCGCCGCTGAACTCTTCCGTGTTGCGGCTGAAATCTTTCTCCTTAAACCCGAGCCCGTAAAGCACGCGCTTGGCCTTATGCTCCACGTTATAACCGTCAAGCGCTTCGAACCTGTGGCTCAACTCGCTGTATTCATCGTAGTATTTTACCGCGTCGTCACCGCCCATCTTATGTTCGAGCTCGCGCATCTTCGCTTCAATCCCGCGTATTTCTTCGCTCGAACCGGCCACCTCCTCAATTACAGTCTTGCCGCGTATGGAATCAATCTCTTGCGGAAGAAAGCCTATCCTTGCTCCGGTCTCAACGACACGCTCTCCGGAATCACAGTGTTCTTCGCCGGTTATTATTTTAAAGAAAGTAGTTTTCCCCGAACCGTTCGGTCCGACCAGAGAAACGCGCTCGCCGTCATTAAAATAGGCTTCCGCCTCCTCCAGAATAACCCTTTCGCCGAAATTTTTTGTGAGTTTCGTAATCTGAAGCATTTTTCTCCCATGAATACACAGGGGACAATCCTACCCTTAAGCGCTGGGCAAGGACAGTCCCCTGCAAAAGCGGCCTGACGCCGCGAATATTTCCGATTGATTCAGGTTCTGTAATGCGCGTTTATTTTTATATAGCCTTCCGTAAGATCACAGGTCCAGACTTTCGCGCTCTTTTTCCCGGATCCAAGATCAACCGTGATGCGCACTTCTTTTCCGGCAAGAGCCAGGTGCGCCTTTTTTTCGTTAAAACCCGAATGTTCAATTCCGCCGCTGACAACCTTAAGCCCGCCAAAGAATATTTTTATTTTCTCTTCACGGAACAAAATACCGGAATTTCCTACCGCGGAAAGCACCCGCCCCCAATTTGGGTCGCCGCCGTAGACGGCGGTCTTAACGAGCGATGATTTCGCTATCGCCATAGCCGCGGCGCGGGCTGTCTTTTCATCCCCGGCGCCCTTAACTTCTATTTCAACGAATTTTGAAGCGCCTTCTCCGTCTTTGACAATCTGCTTTGCCAGCGAAATCATTACCGAGGAAAGAGCCTTCAGGAACGCTTTATATTCCCTGCCGGGCGACTTCACAGGACGGTTTCCGGCCATGCCATTCGCGAGGCATAAGACCGTATCATTCGTGCTGGTATCTCCGTCCACTGTTATTGAGTTAAAACTCTCTTTAACGCAAACGCTTAATGCACTATCCAGCATCCGCTTTGAAACTGAAACATCGGTAAGAACAAAACATAACATAGTCGCAAGGTCAGGATGTATCATGCCTGAACCTTTTGCCATCCCGGAAATGCGGCATTTCCTGCCGCCGAGTTTCAGTTCCGCAGAGGCAGTCTTAGCGAAAGTATCCGTAGTCATAATTCCGCGCGCGGCGTCGTCGAGACCTTCAGGGCGAAGCAAAAGCGCGGCGTTTTTAACGCCTGAGATTATTTTAGCTACGGGAAGTTTTACCCCTATCACTCCGGTCGAACAGACAAAAACGTCCCCGGCTCTTACCGGAAGTTCGGCGGCAACGGCTGACGCCGTCTTTTCAGCGTTCTTGTAGCCCTCTTTGCCGGTCGCGGCGTTGGCATTTCCTGAGTTGGCAATAACGGCAGAAATACGCCCGTTCTTTGAGTTCTTCATGCTAAGCAGCACGGGGGCTGCTTTAAGGGCGTTTTTTGTGAAGGCCGCGGAAGCTACCGCAGGGACCTCGGAATAAATCAAAGAAAGATCCGGCCTCCCGCTTTTTTTAATCCCGCAGGAAACTGACGCCGCCTTGAAACCCTTTACGGAAAAACTCATGGCATCATCCCGAGGTCGAGCAGACCTGTTGATTCCGGAAGGCACAGCATCAAATTCATATTCTGGACCGCCTGACCGGATGCGCCTTTGACAAGGTTGTCTATCGCTGAAACCACTATGAGCTTCTTAAGCCGCGCGTTAACCTTCAGGCCTATTTCGCAATAATTGCTTCCGGCCACATTTTTAACCTCAGGCAAAACGCCTTCCGGAAGGACTTTTACAAACTGCTTGCCCGCGTAATAATTCTTGTAGACTGCCAGCGCCTTTTCCGTCGAAATATTTTTCAGCAGGTCAAAAACTGCCGTGGTTATTATGCCGCGGTTATAAGGGCCAAGGTGCGGCGTAAACGAAACCGTCGCTTTGACGCCCTTGCGCAATCTTGAGAGTTCCTGCTCCATTTCCGGAGTGTGCTGGTGATCGACCAGCTTGTAAGCCTTTATGTTGGCGTGCTGCTCTGAAAAGTGATATTCAGTCTTCATCTTCCGGCCCGCGCCTGAGACTCCGGAAACGGAATTAATCACAATGCCGGCGGTTTTCACGAGCCCGGCGGAAACAGCCGGAGCACATGCAAGTATCGCTCCAGTTGGGTAGCATCCGGGATTTGCCGTGAAATCCGCCCCGTATATCTCATGCGCGTATAATTCCGGCAGGCCGTAAACGCTGTCCTTGAGCAGGCCCGGGAAAGGATGTTTAACGCCGTAGTATTTTTCATAAAGCTTCGGCGCCTTAAGCCTAAAATCCGCGGAAAGGTCTATCAACTTCCTGCCGTATTTGAGAAGCTTAGCCGCGGCAGCCGCGGATTTTGTGTGCGGGAGACAGAGAAAAATTACATCACTGGTTTCTCCTGCTTTTTTCAAGTCCGCTTTTTCCAGTATTTTATCAATACTAAAATACGGCAGGGCCTGTTTTACGGAAAGGCCGGAATAGCTTTCGGAGGTGAGCATGCTCAGGTCGGCATAAGGATGCGCTTTGAGAATGCGGATGAGTTCCATTCCCGTGAACCCAGTCGCGCCTATGACCGCTATTTTGTATTTCATTATTTCTCCTGGCGGTTATCTATTACCGCCCCTGCCCTCAGTTTCGCCACAAATTCATTGCGTTTTTTTATGAACCTGTCCTGGAAGATCATGGCCTTGAGTTTCTCCCGCAATTCAACCTTTTGCCCCTGAAAATCCACCATATCGTCCAGCGAGAGTACTTTCCCCGAGTCAATCTTTATGACTTTGAACACATAAAAACCGTCTGATAATTTAACAGGGGCGCTTACTTCTCCTTCTTTCATGGCGAAGATGACGGCAGCCATGTCAGGGTTAAGATCTTCTTTCACCATAGTAGCCGCTTCACCTTCCATTTCTGTTCCTGCTTTATATTTTGCAGTCAATTCCGCCGCGTCGGCCCTTGCCTTGGCCTCATCCGCGCCTATCGGCACTTTTGCCCTCTTGAAAGTAACTTTATTTTCGGTAAACTGGCTTTTGTTCTTCTCGTACAGCTCCTGATAGTCTTTCGGGTCAATTTTTATTCCGCGCCGCACGCTGTCGGTGATTAGCTTTTCAGAGAGCAGGTTATCCTTTATTCTTGCCGCCAGTTCTTCTGATGTCATGCCCTCCTGCACAAGAAGGCGGGCCAGGTTCTCGCTGCCGCCGTTCTGCGATTTTATCTGGTCAAGCGCGCCGTCCAGCTCGCCCTTGCTTACCTCATAATTCAGCTTCTTCGCTTCCTGGACTATGAGCCGTGAAGCAATAAGGTCGTTTAGAATGTCTTTCTTGAGTTTCGCAGCCTGCTCGCCGGAAGCCTCGGGTTTCATTTTTACGGCTTGAGAGAAGATGCCTTCCAGCTCGCCAGCGGTGATAATCTCATCGTTTACAACCGCGATAACACGGTCAACCGGCATTTCAGCCGCGAAAATCGAGGCGCTAAACGCCAGCAAGAAAATCAACGAAGTTTTCATTTAATCTCCTCCAGGTATACTTTGCTTATTTTTACGTTGGTGCTGTCGCCGAGTTCCTTCAGCCTGGACGCAAGAATCTTCTCGGCTTTCTCGCGGCTGAGCCTGTCTACAATCAAAGGCTTAACCTCTTCAAGACTTGCCGCACCCTTATTCCTCTTTTCTTTAACCAGAAAAATATGAAATCCGTATTCGCTCTTTATTACCCGGCTCACTTTACCGGTTTCGATCCGGAATACAGCTTCCGACATCTCCGGCGGTAAATCGTCAGGAGATACAAAACCAAGATCGCCGCCGTTCTCGCTGTCCGGAGACCTTGAGCGGGCTTTCGCTATTTCCATAAAATCGCCCCCCCCTGCAAGATCTTTCCGGATGTTTTCCGCCGCAACCGCGTTGTCGGAAACTATTTGAAAGGCATGAACCTGCTCGCCCCTGAGGAATTCATCTTGATGCGCCCGGAAGTAGTCCTTGATTTCAGCGTCTCCCGGTGCTGCAACTTCCGCGAATCCGGAAAGCGCCTTCTCAAAAACAACCTGATCAACCGAATACTTCTGCCAATCCTCCACGCTTATTCCCCGCCTCTTTAAAACTTCCGGAAAACCTTTACCCGTGACACCGCCATCAAAATCCCTGAATGCAGCCGAAATCTCGGCCTCAGTCGCCGTAATTTTCTTTTTTTTTGCTTCGCCCAGCACTATCTTGCGCTCAATAAACCGGTTAAACAATTCTGTTTTAATCGCGCTGTCCGCGGCTCCGTCGACGGATTTCAAGGCATGGACCTTCTGGAAGAGCTTGAATTCGCTCTCCAGCGCCTGTTCTCCGTTTATAGTCGCGATAACCCGGTCTTCCGAGCGTTCCTTCTTGCAGGAAGCCGTGAGCATAACCGCAGTAAGAACCAAGAGAAACAAAAAGAAACCCCTAAAGCCTGCGCTCCGGGTTTTTGTTGAAATGTGCCGTTTGAAGTTATTCATGCCTGGTTTCCGCCGCCGGCGAGACCTCGCCGTTAAAACTGCTGTCCGGCAGGTCTTCTAGCTTATCCCCGCGGGCTTATTCTTGTTTGCATCATAAAATACTTTACCTTCGAATTATACCAGAATTGAGCTCTTTATTTAAGCGAAAACACGCAACTTGAGAACCGTTGCAATATTTTTCCTGTCATCTTCAGGGCTGCTCCTCGGAGTTTCCATAATAAACGGGAGATCCTTGAGTTTTGGGTTTTTCAATAAAAGAGACACTCCTGCTTTTCCTATCTCACCCCGCCCGAGATGTTCGTGCCGGTCTATACCTGAACCAAGAACCGCTTTAGAATCATTGAAATGGATAGCCCGTAATTTTGCCAGGCCTATCTCTGAATCAATTTCTTTCAACAGCGAATTCAGTCCTGCAGCCGATCTGACATCATATCCCGCTCCAAAAGCATGCGCCGTATCCAGGCAAATTCCTATCCTGCTTTTGTCCTCAACCAGGTTTATGACAGCCCCTAAGTCCCTGAAACTGCCTCCTATAGAGGGCCGAAGCCGGGATGTATTCTCAAGCACAAGCACAGGGCTTTTCACGCATAGTTTAAAGGCCTCATTAACTGACCGCGCAACCGTCTTTATGCCGTCTTCCGGAGGGCAGCCCTTGCAGCTGCCGACGTGCGTATTCAGGCAGTCAGCGCCGAGGAGTTCAGCGCGCTCGAGTTCCGCTGCAAGCGCCTTGACCGACTTTTTGCGCAATTCTTCATCCTGCGATGCCAGGTTCAGCAGATAGCAGGTGTGTATCATTACGAACTTTATGCCTGCCTTTTTGCGCTGCGCCCGAAACTCAATGGCTTCCGCTTTGTCTACCGGTTTTGACGACCAGCCCCGCGGATTTTTCGAGAAAATCTGCATGGCGTTTATTTTAAGGGAAGACGCGTAGGAGGCCGCCGCAACGAAACCCCCGGCAATAGGGACGTGAAAGCCCACGAGAAAAGTTCCGGTTTTTTTCATTTTTTTCCTATAGAATAATTTGCCCGGCATGCTTCAGCGTTTCAATTTCGCATTCCCCGGTCAACGGCCTTGAGCACGGTATGGCCGATGCGCTCCGGCTCTCTGCGTATGGAATTATCCCTGCCGCCGTAGAAAAGAAGATCGGTGAAAATAAACAAAACTATTAACAGGGCAAAAACATCCTTGTCAATTTTTTTCTTCCTGAAAAGCGTAAAAAGAATCAGAAAGCCCGCGGCCGCTGCCAGAGCGGCCCAGGCATCAAGCGCGGCAACCGCGAAAAGTCCGGGACAGGAAGGCTTATAAAGTAAAAAAGCGCCTATAAGCATAATAAAAAAGAGAAAAAAGAATAGCCAGGGAAGTTTCGGAACAAGCGCTTGCTTCTTGCGTGCCGCGCCTTTCAGCAGCGCATCAAACCCAAAACCTGAAAGGACAGCAAGCGGAAGCACTGCGCCTAAGAGCGCGTAGAACGGAAAAATCAGGAAGGACGCCAGATAAAACAATGTTTCCGGTTTTTTCCGGTCAATCCCGCAAAAGAAAGCAAAGATAAACGGCAGAAATCCGCAATAAAGGGCAGTCAGGGGCTGAACTTTACCCGCCGGAATACAGGATGAAACAGAAGAGTTCCCGAAACAACCCGGAAAGATAAAACCCGCAAGACGAGAGAACGGCAAGGACAGCCCCGCGGCGTCACTCAGATTGAATCCCGCTGCTTTTGGGGAATCGAAATAGCGTCCGCCATACGGCAGGAGCAGCACTGCCGAGAACAGCAGGGCAAACAAACCCGCGCCAAGAAGAAAAAGCGACATCTTCAACCACTTCTTTCCTGTAATTGCGAAGTACATCGTGTACAGCGAAAGGAAGATAAAGGCGTATAGGAATATCTGCGCGCCGCCGGCAAATATCTGCATGGCAAGCGAGAATGCAAGCGCGAAGAACCAGAGAGTTTTCCCTCCCTCGTTAAACTTTTTGAAAGCCAGTACGGAAAGCGGCAGCCAGGCCGAAGCCGCGAAGATATTCATAGACTCAAGTCTGTCATTCATGCGCCCGTTAAGCGTGAAAACGAGAGAAACCAAAAGTGCCGCCCAGACGGAAAGCTTATAACTTCTCGCCAACGCAAAGGCAAAGAGCGCCCCAAGGAGCATGTTTAGAAAGAAAAAGGTCTTAAACGCCGGGACATAAGGCATTATATGGAAGAGCGCGTTTAGCGGATAAAAAACCGTTGATTGAATGCCAACGGGGAAAGGCATTCGGTCGGTAAAGAAGAACCCGGCCCAGAAAAGCACAATAAAGATTGAGACGGTCAGGGCGGCCGGAAGGATTTCGTGCTTTTTCAAAGCTCCTTCTCCAGCCCGGCTATCTGCTCGTCCGCCTGCCTGATGGTTTCACGCAGCTCTTTGAGTTCTGAGAGAAGACGGTCCTTTTTCTCACGGAAGCTCTTAAACTCTTCTTCCTTGAGCGCGCGCAGTTCCTGGAGTCTCGCCGACGCGTTGACGTCAAGCGGATTGCGCTTAACTATTTTCTCGTAAACGCCCATTGCCTCGTCAAGCAGGCCCTGTTTGAAATAGACTTCCGCCATGGTAACCGTCTCCATTCCGGAGTTTTTCTCAGAGGAGGCCTCGGGCGGCGTTGAGGCGATTGAATTGATCTTTTCTTCTGCGGCTTTTGCCAGCTTTATGCTTCCCGACTGGCGGTAGATTGCTTCCAATATCGTGTGCGCCATCATGTTGTCAGGATCTATTTCCGTTATCTTTTTAAGCTCGGCTTCGGCCTCGGCAGGCATATTCTTTTCAAGGCATAACTTTGCAAGAAAGAGCCTGGCGCTGATATAGTCCGGGTGAAAGGCAAGGCCTTTGGAACAGGTTTCCAGGGCTTCGTCAAAAAGCCTGTTCTTGCGGAAAAGCTCCGCGAGAGGCAGAAAAATAAGGCTTGACGGGTTCTCGGCAAGTTTTTTGCGGTATTCTTCTATTTCTATTTCGGTGTTAGTGTCCATGGCCGGCCTATAATAGCATAATTGAATTTAATATGAAAGCAGCCCGAGAACGGCTTCAGCCGTGCTTTCAGGCGAAAGTTCTGACGTATCAAGCATGATATCCGCGTGCTTTGCGTAAAGAGGGAATCTATCCCTGATCAGTGTTTCAACTTTCCGCTTCCTGTTTCCGGAATTCAGAAGCGGCCTCGAGAGCCCCTTGCCCAGCCTCTTTAGTATTGCCTCCGGCGAAGAAAGCAGGCAGACGATTACCCCGTTTTTTTTCAGCGCCATCACATTCGCGCAGTCCTTTACCGCTCCTCCGCCGGCAGCTATCACCGCGTTCTTTTCTTTAGAAAGCGCCGAAAGCGCTTTCTTTTCAATTTGCCGAAAATACGCTTCACCCTTTCTCTCGAATATCTCCTTTATGCACATTCCTTCTGCCTTTTCAACAATCCGGTCTGAATCAAAAAAACAAAAAGAGAGTTTTTTCGCAAGTATTTTGCCCGAGGAGGTCTTGCCAGAAGCCATTATGCCGAGCAATACCACGTTTTTCATCCTATCATGGCCTCTGCCTGTTTCAGGTAACTGCTCATATTTCTTTCGGCCTCCCTGAGTGAATCTCCCCCGGTTTTCTCCAGCACGGCGCGCGCCAGCTCAAACGCGAGAGCGGCCTCACCGACAACGCAGGCTGCCGGAACCGCGCAAATATCGGACCGTTCCACTGACGCGGGAGCTTTCTTGCCGGTAGCAAGATTAATGGACTCAAGCGGAGAATAAAGCGTTGCTATAGGCTTCATCGCGGCCCGGACAACTATATCGGAGCCGTTGGACATGCCGCCTTCAATTCCGCCGGCGTTATTGCTCCCTCGGACGATTTTCTTCCCTGATTTCCCGATAGAGTCATGCAGGCGCGAACCGGGTATCAGGGCGGAAGCAAATCCGGCGCCGAACTCAACTCCCTTAATCGCCTGTATGCTGAGAATAGCTCTCGCAATCCTTCCGTCAAGTTTTGAATCCCACTGGACATGGGAACCCAGCCCGGGCGGCACATTTTCCGCAATCAATTCAAAGACGCCCCCAACGGTGTCCTTTTCCTTTGCGGCTGAGTCTATTTCGGCCCTCATCCGTTTCGAGGCTTTTTTATCGGGACACCTTACATCGGAAGCGTTAATCGCCGCAATGTCAGCGGAACCAAGGCCCCGGCAGTCACAGAACGCCTGCCCGATAGAGATTACATGCCCAAACACATTTACTTTGAAACGCGCCAAAATCTGTTTTGCGACCGCCCCTGCAGCGACCCTCGCCGCGGTCTCCCGGGCGCTGGCCCTCTCCAGAATATCCCTGGCGTCGCGAGTGCCGTACTTCAGGGCTCCCGCAAGGTCCGCGTGGCCGGGCCTTGGCACCAGAACTTCCGGCGCGGAGTCTATCCTTTCGTCTTTATTGGTTATTATGATGGCAATCGGGCTTCCTAGAGTGACGCCCTTGCGGATACCTGAAAGAATTTCAGCCCTGTCTTTCTCTATGAGCATGCGCCCGCCCCGACCGTAGCCTTTCTGGCGCCTGGCCAGCTCCGCGTTCATTTGACTTACATCCAGCCTTAGGCCCGCAGGGACGCCTTCAACCAGCGCGATAAGAGCTTTCCCATGGGATTCCCCGGCTGTCCTGAAGTTCAGCATAAGTTCTCCTTTTAAACACATCTCACCGGCTAAAGATATTTAAAACCAATCCGAGTAATCTGTTTTTCGAATCCGTGTAATCATTTGCAAAAACAGCCTGCAAGTTCGCGCAGGCAGGCTGTATATGATAAATTTGGCATATTTTTCCCGGTATACGCGCGTGAGAAGGGCCACAAAGTCTGTTTTGGCGGTCACAGGCTTAGCTTAATATTATCAAACACTCCGCGGTTAGTCAACCACTCATGCTAATTCCGCGGCAAAAGCGGCATTAAAAGATAAATTAGTTTTTCTCCGAAGAAAAACACGGCCAGAGCGCTTGCTGCTATATAGGGTCCGAAAGGAATCATGGACTTTCGGTCCAATACTTTCAAGCCTATTAAAACGATGCTCACCGCGGCACCGAGAATAAAGGAAAGAAAGAGCATAGCGATAACCCCTTTCCATCCAAGAAAAGCGCCTATGGCTCCGGCAAGATAGACATCTCCTCCGCCCATTCCCTCTTTCTTGAACAAAATGAGACTTAGCATGCCTATCACATATAGAATGCCGGCGCCGGTAATAGCACCGAGTAATGAATTCCATGGGTTTCCATCTGGCAGCAAACTTAGAAAGAGACCGGCGAGGACCAGTGGAATCGTGGTAACTTCGAATATATATTGTGTGTCAAAGTCAATAAAAGCAATAATTATCAGGAATCCGGTAAGTATTACTCCTCTCAGCAAAGGGAAAGAAACGCCAAAGTTAAGATATAGGAGCAGGAAAAGCAAACCGGTCAAAGCTTCAACCAGCGGATACCTGACAGCTATGGGAGCACGGCACTTTCTGCATTTGCCTTTAAGCAGAAAGTAACTCAGCACCGGAATATTATCATACCATTCAATGGGTTTTTTGCATTTCGGACAGAAGGAATTCGGCAATACTAAAGAACGTTTTGAAGGAATGCGGTAAATACAAACATTAAAAAAACTGCCAAATATCAGGCCGATTAGGAAAACCATTACAGCTTGAAAAGTCTGCTCTGTCAATTTCCCCTGCGCTATATTGAGTTAGAGAATTTTATTCTGAATCAATATTCGGATTATAGCAATAACGGCCTTATTCGTCAACTTGAAACCAAGACAGGACTATTCGTAGCGAAGGGCCTCAATTGGATTCAGGCCGGCGGCTCTGCTTGCAGGGTAAACACCGAAGAAAAGCCCGACAGATACAGAGAAACCGAAAGACAGGGCAACCGCGCCAAAAGAGAGTTTTGGGTTTATGTCCGGGAATGTAGCAAATATTTTGATAATTATTACGCCAAAAACAATCCCAAGTATACCGCCAATAATGCTTATTATGAAGGCTTCCGCAAGAAACTGCGAAAGAACGTGGCTTTTCTTAGCCCCTATCGCTCTTCTCACTCCTATTTCTCTCGTCCGTTCCGTCACGGAGGC
Source organism: Candidatus Firestoneibacteriota bacterium (assembly GCA_903915125.1). Classification (GTDB taxonomy): domain Bacteria; phylum Oederibacteriota; class D2-FULL-39-29; order D2-FULL-39-29; family CAIOVX01; genus CAIOVX01. The sequence goes on from CAIWRR010000065.1 coordinate 30,107, forward strand.
AAGCATAATATTCATAATTCCTAGCCCGCCAACCAGCAGCGAGATAAACCCTATCGCGCCAAGTATTAACGACCACATGTTAGTGCTTTGCTGAAGCTGCGCCATCTGTTCTTCGCGCGTGTCAAATTTAAAGTCCTCAATCTTGAAATGCCTTTTCAAAAGAATATTACGCACCTGCTGTATCGCCCCGTCCATGCGGTCGGTATTTTTAACCTGGATATTAAGGTAGGTTACCGAGTCGTTGCCGGTGATACGGTTCTGCATCGTGGTGACAGGAATAAAAACCCAGTTATTCTTGAAATCTATAGCGTTCCTCTTACCGAACCACATCTCGTATTTTTTCAGCACCCCCACAATTAGGAAGTACTGTCCCTTTATGTAGAGGTACTTGCCGAGCGGCTCCGCGTTCTTAAAGAGCTCGGAAACCACCCGGGACCCGACCACGGCTACTCGAGCGTTCCCGCGCAGGTCAAAACCCGTGATCCCTCTCCCGCGCCCCACCTCATATTTGTTGATAGTGAAAAAATCAGGAGTGCCGCCGTAAACATAACACCTGTAGGCGCGCCGCTGATATTCCAGTCTGGTCCACAGTTCAACCTCCGGAGAAACTACCGAGAGAGTATCGGCCTTTTCCTTGAGCGCCGCGGCGTCACCTGTGGTGCGGCCTTTCGAACGGTTCAGTTTCAGCCTGTCGAGCTGGGTAATCTCCTGATTCAGCACGGCAACCTTTTCCAGCCCGCCGACTTCCTTCATCCAGTTCAGGCTGTTTTGCTTGCCGCCGTCAACAATGGAAAAAAGGCTGATGAGAGACCCGGTGCCGAGGACTATTCCGAGCATGGTCAGAAATGAACGGAGCTTGTGAGAAAACAGTTCCTTCAGGCCGAGCTTGAGCACGGTAAAAGGCGAGATGAGGTTCAGAAACTCCTCCCCACATTGCCGCCCGGCATTCTTCTTGCCTTGGAACGGTCGGTTACTTTAAGAGAGGAACCAAAACCAACCGGTTTCGATAGGGCGACTTTATCTTTCTCCGCGGCGCCTTCGAGTATCTCTACATTAGTTTCATCATAGAGTCCGGTCTTAACGCTCTTTCTTTCATACTGGTCATTGCCGGTGCAGACATAGAGGACCTGTTCGTTAACGCCGGTCTCATCGTCCTTTTCTTCAAAGACCGCCTCTATAGGAAGGATGAGGACATTCTTTCTTTCATCAAGTTTTATTTCAACCACGGTCTTCATGCCCGGACGAAGTTCCGGAACCTTGGTTATTACCTCTACTTCGGTATTGAACACATTTATCTTGCCGTCCGAGCTCAGCTTTGCCATAGGAGAAATTCTTGTCACTTTGCCCTCTATCTGCTTGTCGGAGAAGGCTTCAACCCGTATCTTGGCGGCGAGGCCCACCTTTACCTTGCCGATATCTACTTCGTTTATGTCAACACGGACCAGCATCCTGCTCATTTCCGCTATCGTCATCATTACGGAACCGCCGGAATATTCCGACAGGCCGGAAGTGACCATATCGCCCTCTTCAACAGACTTATCTATTATTACCCCGGAGGCCGTTGCCCTGACCTCGGACGACTGGTACTGCTCCGCCTCCCTGCCTGGCTGGATCACTGCAAGAAGCTGGCCTCTTTTCACGGTATATCCGTCGTCTACCAGGAGTTTTTTTACGGTGCCGGTCACATTGGATTTTACTTTTACGGAGCTTAAAGGTTCGAGCTTGCCCACCTCGGAGAGTTTCTCGGTGATGTCTCCACGCTTCACTTCTTTCATTTTTATTTCTACCGGAGCCCCGTTGGCCTGCAAGGGTTTATTCTCCCGGTTGCAGCCGCAAAACAGGAGCGCCAAACCGCAGGCGCAAATAACAGCTGTCTTCATTCTCATTTTTCCCCTTTAATACAGCTTTACTCCCATCGCCTTCAGAAGATCAGCGGTCTGGGATTTATAGTCGTAGATCGACTGGTACCAGTTTATTTGAGCCGAGCTGTAATTTACTTCCGCGTCAACAAGCTCAAGGAAAGAAGCCGTCCCTTCCCTGTATTTGCTCCGCGTTATTTCCATGCTCTCCCTGGAGAGCCCCACCTGCTGCTCGTAAACGGGCACGCTCTTGTGGATTCTGTCCAGATCGTTCCATTCAAGGAAAACTTCTTTGTTGATAAAGCGCTTTAACGAAACTTCCTGAATGTCAAAAATCTTCAGTTCTATCTTTGCGCTCTCCGCCTTAAGCGAATTAACCCCGCCGTCAAAGATAGGGTAGTTCAAAGACAGGGATAGCGCCCATCCTGAATTCTGGTCAAGCGCTCCCTTATGCGTCCACAAGCTGCTGTCTCTCGCGTATTTATCAAGATATATGCCGTATGAAGCGTCCAAACTTACAGCGGGGAGCAGGTTGCTTTCAACAAGGCCGAGATTAACGGCGCTCTCTTCTTTCTCTTTTGCCAGAATCAACCAATCCGGCCTGTTGTTAAAAGCGGAGAGAAGCGCCTGTCCGATGCTCTTTTCGTACTTGGTAAATTTGAGATCATCCTCAAGAAGCGTTTCAGAATCCGGAGCAAGTCCCAGCAGGTCGTTTAGCGCCGCTCTTGCCGCCACCACGGAATTATTTCCTCTTATCACGGCTATGTTGCTGTTGGCAAGCTGCACCTGAGCGTCAAGAAAATAGCTTTTGGATTTTATACCCGCGCGGTATAAACTTTCCGTGAGTTTGAGGTTTTCCTGACGCTGTTTCAGGAGAATTTCGGAGACCATAAGCGCTTTCTGCGCCTTAAGCACTTCATAGAAGGACTTGATGCAATTCCACGCGGCCTCCTGCTTCGCGCTTGCCAGCCTGAGTTCCGCCTCTTCCTGTTTCTTTCTGTAATAGGAAATCTTCGCGGTGTCCTTCCCCATATTAAACAGGTTATAGTTCGCCTGTAAAACAGCCGTATAGTTGTCGGGGTAGAAGGTGAAAGGGGTTACGGGATTGCCGTTAACGTCGTAACCGGCAAGCGTATCATTGAAACTTAATCCGATCGAAGGATAGAAAGGCGCGCCATATATACCTGTGTCATTAGCGGCCTTGCGGAGTTCCTGCGCTGCCTGTGAAACGGCGGTTGAGGAGGTAAGGGATTTTTCGATGCAAGCCTTAAGGGAAATTAAACCGGCATTGGAATTAAGAGACAGAAGAAACACTAATAGAACCGAGCAGGATGCTGTTTTCATTGTATTAATTTTACTATATGCCGCCAAGCAAGTCAACCACACTAAAAAAAAGGAGCCCCAATGGGCCCCTTTCACTCTGTATTCATTGTACTTATCTGTAAAGTACTTTCGCGCACTCCACCGTGTTCTTAATAAGCATCGTCACTGTCAAAGGCCCCACGCCTCCGGGCACCGGAGAAATCATTCCTGCAACCTCTTTAGCTTTGTCAAACTCAACGTCTCCCACGGTCTTCATCTTGGGCTTGCCGGTCTTCTCGTCTATAAGCTGTTTCCCGTCAGGGCCAAGGTTGGGCACTCTGTTTATTCCAATATCAATTACAATCGCCCCCGGTTTTATCCAGTCGCCCTTGACCAGTCCCGCCTTGCCGACCGCGACAAAAACTATGTCAGCCCTCTTTACATGCGAAGGTGTGTCTTTCGTAGCTATGTGACAGACCGTGGGTGTCGCGGATTCCGTCAGAGACTGCAGCATAAGGAGCAGAATCGGTTTGCCTACTATTTCGGAATGGCCGACTATCACCACTTCCTTGCCTTTAAGTTCCACGCCGGTGCTCTTTAAAAGTTCTACCGCGCCCATAGCCGTGCAAGGCGCAACCACCTGTTTTCCAAACACCAGCAGCCCCATGTTGTGCGGGTTTAGCCCTTCTACATCCTTCGAAGGAGATATTTTAACCTGAATATTCCTGGCGTTTATTCCCGCCGGAAGCGGCATCTGCAGTATTATTCCCGTAACCGACTTGTCGTTATTGAGCGCCTCTATAAACTTCAGAAGTTCCGGCTCGGTTGTTGCCGCGGGAAGTTCCTTCAGACTATAAATGAGCCCCATCTCCTCGCAGGCTTTCTTCTGCTGGTTGGTATAAACCTTTGAAGAAGGATTCTCGCCGACCTGTACGGCGGCGAGCTGCAACGGGCTGCCTTTAGCCTTGAAAGCTTCTATTTCAGCTTTCAATCCTTCCTTGATCTTTTTCGCAACAGCTTCACCGTCTATTATGATTGCCGCCATTATTAGTCCTCCTTTCACATTGTTATTCTGCTTCGTCAGGAACCAAGATATTATACTTTTTGAGGGGCGCCTATTCAACACCATTATTCGCAACAAGCAATAAGGGAGCCCCCAAAAACAGGGCCCCCTCTTACTCTTACTATTTTAGCAGCTGCTTTATTTAGACGTAACACTCGCAAGAAACTTCAAAATACGCCTTGGGGTGCAGGCAGGCAGGACACTGTTCCGGCGCGTTCTCTCCGGTATGGATATGACCGCAATTTATGCACTTCCACTGAACTTTGCCGCTTCTTTTGAAGACCTTGCCTTTCTCTACATTCTCAAGCAGAGCCCTGTATCTCTTCTCGTGATGCGCTTCCACAGCCGCTATCAATTTGAAGGCAGCCGCAACATCATTGAAACCTTCCTGCTCGGCTATCTTTGCCGCTTCCGGATAAATCACCTTGGTCTCTTCGTGCTCGCCTTCGGCCGAAGCCTTTAGGTTTTCCGCCGTAGTGCCTACTTTTCCCGCGGGAAACTTCGCCGTAATTTCAAGCGCGCCGCCTTCCAGAAAATTAAAGAACCTTTTCGCGTGCTCCTTTTCGTTCTCCGCTGTTTCAAGGAAGATTTCTGCTATCTGCTCGTAGCCTTCTTTTTTCGCTTTGGACGCGAAAAAGGTGTACCTGTTCCTTGCCTGTGACTCTCCCGCAAATGAAGCCAGCAGGTTTTTCTCTGTTTTTGATCCTTTCAAGCTTGCCATGGGTTTCCTCCTTTGATTCTTTCAATTATTATGTTCCGCCCTGCAGCGCTGAAACCTGCCGAACGGTAAACTGTAAACGGCCCTTACTATGCTTTCCATAATCCGTGCAGCGTGCAGTATTCTCTCGCTGAAACCGCTGATGCTTTGACGCAGAATACCGCTTCAGGAATCTGGCCGGGTTTAAGGAATTCCCTGTAAGCTTTGCCGTCGGCTATTAATTCTATCCACTGGATGTAGTGCTTGTCTTCCATCGGGTGAGCAACGCTGCCGACCTTCACCTTATATCCTTCCGCGGTCTTTTCAATTACCGGGACATGCTTCTCTTTCGCCGCTTCCACGCTGTTCTCGACAAGCAGGTCCATATTCTTGCCGCAGCACACAAGCGTCCCTCCCGAGGCGTTAACAACCTCAACGATATTTCCGCACAAACCACACTTGTAGATTCCTAACTGCTTTGCCGCCATAATTTCCTCCTTTAAAACATTCATGCCGCTTCTTGATAATTGAAACCGTTAAGGGTTTTCGATGCCGAGCCTTTCGCCTATTCCATACGCTGCGTCAAGGCAGTCCTGCCTTTTTTGAATATCCCCTTTCGCGTCCACTTTCTTGCAGAAAAGTTCTTCAGAGTATTCCGCATTTACTGTGGCAAAGAAATTTTTTATCACGCCCTTCGCGTTAAGGAAAAACTCGTCTTTCTCGTTTCCCTGGGCCGATAAAAAAGCTCCTTTCTTCCTCATAGGCTGTTCAACGCTGTGATGAAAGTACCTGCCCATCCAGTAACACTGGAACCTGTCTATCATAGCTTTCGTCTGGGACGAGACGCTCCCAAAAAATATCGGAGAGGCCACGATAATAACATCCGCTTCAAAGACCTTCGGGAACACCCTCTGCATATCATCTTCAATTTTGCAGTTCCCGTCAGTTCTCGCGTCAGGACATTCCTGGCAGCCGCGGTAAGTCAGCTTGTTTAGGAAGATCTTTTCCGTTGCCGCTCCCGCCGATACCGCTCCTTCAAGCGCCCTGTCGAGCAGGATATCGCAGTTGCCCCTGAGACGCGGGCTGCCGTTTATGCCAAGGACCTTAATCTTGCACCTTCTCGAACATATCTTTGCCTGCCATGCATACAGGACAAACCCAATCATCCGGCAGGTTTTCAAAAGAAGTCCCGGCTTCTATTCCGTGTTCAGGATCACCCTTTCCCGGGTCATAGATATAGTCGCAGGCAGTGCATTTATACTTATCCAATTTTCACCTCGGGCTTGAAATAAGTCGGCGCGCTCGCAGGAGACTTTCCTTTCTTCACCTGCCTGTAGTAGTCATATGTAAGCGGCTCTTTGGATGCGTCCAGTATTTCATCATTAACAACTTTGCCTATAAAGATGCTGTGAGTGCCTACATCCGTGACACTTTGCACCTCGCACTCAAACCAACCGATTGCCCAGTCAAGCGCCACAGGCGCTCCGGTAACGCCCTGCTTGGATTTAACCGTAGAGAATTTGTCAATATCGCGCCCGGATTTGAAACCCCACGTTCCGATGAAAGTCATTGGGGCCTCTTTATCCAGGATGGAGACCGAAAATACTTTGCTTGCCGCAATATAATCACAGGTTAGGTTGGTTTTATTTATGCAGACCGCCACAGACTGCGGCTCGGAAGTTACCTGAAAGACAGTATTGACTATCTGCCCGTTGAACTTGCCGTTCTTCCCGGAAGCCACCAGGTAAACCCCGTAATTTATTTTTTGTACCGCCCTCATATTTCCTTTCTCCATTCCCCTCCCGGCCGCGCTGACTTATCCCGCCGCAGGCATGGAGCTGTCCTATATCAATATCTTATATTTTTTCCGCCCGAAGTAATATGTCATAAGTCATATTGTGAAACTACTGTTTTGCCGGGACCTTGTAATCCGCGACGAGATCGCACTTTACGGAAACCTCGCCTTCCGCCGTCTGGGTAGCCGTATAATCTTCAATAAGTCCGATCTCGTATTTCTTCTCGTCGATCGCGTATTTCTTGCCTGCTTCGGCGATCTTTCCTTTTACTTCCTTGACCGCCTCGGCCCGCGCGGACAGCTTTATTTTTTCGAGAGTTTCGTCTTTAAAGAAGAAGTTTATGAACTCGGCCTGGGAGGCGTCCTCCGCTTTGTCTATTTTAAGCTTGGAAACCCCTTTTGAGAGCTGTATTTTTGACGAGGAACTGTTGTTGGCATCGGTCAAAATTGTGCTGCTCGCGACTTCCGAACCGTCTCCCTTATCTATCGCGGCTACGGCAGCAGCTCCATAACTGACAGCTTTGTCGACGATCTCAAATATTTCGCCTATTTTCCTGTCAGAGAGCCCGTTCATTATAACCGTCTTGGTGATCAGGTATTTGTAAGCGGTCTGCGTTATTGGATTTCCGTTTGAATCTTTTACAACCAGGGAAGTCGGCGAGCCCAGCGTCTGTTGTTTTAACTGCGCCGCCGGCTGGAAAATCTTAAAATCATCCTTCTTCATGCGGTAGAGAGCGGAAAGCCTTCCTATAATGAAGCTTATCTTGCCGTCAACATCGTTCTGCGCGGCGCGAAGGGAGGTCATGTTGCCTGATGCGACGGAAAGTTTTACATAAACACCGTCCGGCTTGCCCGTCGCGATGCCTGAACCGCTTATCTTAAAAGCCGAGAGGGTGCCGTCGGCGGATTTTTTGACATCCGACATGGTCTGATCATCCGCGGTCTTGTTAAGAAAATCCTGGGCTCCGGCAGGAAGGATGCAGCCAAGCAGCACCGAAAGAACCAGTACAAAGCGATTCATAACCTCTCCTTGCTTCCTCAGACGTTGAACCTTATTGACAGGATATCCCCGTCTTCAACAATGTAATCTTTTCCCTTAAGGTAGACCTTGCCAGTCTCCTGCAGTTTCTTCTCGTCGCCTTCGACATCAACCAAATCGCGGTATTTCATCACCTCGGCGCGGATAAACCCCTTCTCAAGGTCGGAGTGTATGGCTCCGGCAGCCTGAGGAGCCGAGGCGCCGCGGGGAATGGTCCATTGCTTAACTTCATCGGTGCCGACTCCAAAGAATGAAATAAGGTTCAGCGCCTCAATACAGGTGCGTTTAAGCGTGTCAACCGCGGGTTCTTTTATGCCGAGTTCCGCGAGGAAAGTATTCCTGTCGTCCGCGGACTCAAACGCCGCTATCTCCGATTCAACCTTCACGGAGACCTGCATCCAGAAGATGCGTTGTTTCTCATGTTCCTTTTTATAGGCCTCAAGCTTCGCTGTATTCTTCAAATCCGCCTCAGAAACATTGAGGACCACAATAAGCTCTTTAAGCGTGAGCAGGGGATATGAGACCAGGTATTTCATATCATCGGGCGTAAGCGTCAAGAGCCTGAGCGGCAGTTCTGCTTCAAGCTGGGCCTTCATCTTCGCGAGCACATCCCTCTCTTTCATCATCTTCTCTTCGCTCGTCCGTTTCAAGGTCTGGTTCAGGCGGTCAAGCCGCTTGTCAATAAAAGCCAGGTCGTTGAAGATGAGTTCTGAATTAATCTCGTCGATGTCTCTCTTCGAGTCTACTGTCCCGTTTATGTGATAGACCGCTTCATCCTGAAAATCTCTTACAATGTGACAGAGCACGTCGGCTCCGTCAAGCGCCTTCAGCACTTCTTCCTTCGCGAAAGAACCCTTTTCAAGTTTCGGAATAAACTCCACGTTCAGGCGGGCCCGCGCTTCGCTTTCCGGCTTGTACATCTCAACGAGTTTTTCAAACCGCGGGTCTATTATCTCCGCGAGCCCGGAAACAGGTTTATTGGCGGCCAGTTCATTTTCCGTGAGTTTGTGTTTCGTGATAAGTTCAAAAAGCGTCTTCTTGCCTGTCTGCGGCAATCCAATTATTCCTATCTTCATTTCTCTCCTTTTGCTTTTCCCGCTACTTCCCGATTTTTTTGAGCAGTTTTATGGTTTCCTCGGCAATTTTTCCGCGGTATTCATCCTGTTTGAGGTAATCCACCCCAGGAGTATCCTTCTTGTGGTTATAAGGGATATACCCCATAATTAGATTTATCATATTGGAAGCTTCTTTTGTATCTATTCCTTTCGCTTCCGCCTCTTTCATGACTTCGGAAAGCGTGTAAAGGTACCTGTAGTCATCCGCGCCCTCGCGAATCCTTTCAAACCTGACGCTCGGGTGGGCTTTTTTATCATAGTAATAGACCAGTCCCTGCTCGCGCGGGTACATAACCCCGGGGTCCAGGCACCACGGGCGCACGCCCCTGAAACCGAACTTCCACATATAAAAACCGTGCCCCATGCGCTGGTCTATCCCGATAAAGGTCATAAGGGAGGGTTTCTCCTTTAGGCTCTTTTCCCACTCAGGAAACATCTCGCCGTTAAACCCGGTCCAGTCTATCGTCGGAAGCCCCGCGTGCAGCGCAAACTCTTCGCGCCTGTTGAAAGTTGCGAGCGTCTCAACCCCCGCCGCCTTAATACCGGAATAATATTCTTCAATGCTATTCATGAGGAAAGTAAAATCCGCAGTTCCTCCCTCTCCGAATGTCGTGCCGAGCTCGGTTGAAAGATAATAAACAGTCTTGAGCCATTTGTTCTTGTCCGCGTTAGCCTTGACCTTGGCAACCAGAGCGGCTGTTTTCGCGTAGGACACGCTGTTAAACATATTCAGCCCGTGGCCGTTCGGCCCGTAACTGCCCTCAAGATTCAGGCCGCCCTGACAGTGCGTGTTGGTATGAATAAATATTCCCGGCATTCCCGCCTGCTTTGCCAGTTCCATGTAGCGGTTCGCCTTGGTGAAATCGTCGCCTTCAGGCGCGAGCGCGTTGGTTATTTCACCGGTGTAATTATGCTCCCTAATGCACCTGAACTCCTCTGCCTGGCGCTCAAAATCCCACGAACCAGACATTATCCCTAGCCAGTTCATCCTTTCTGGCGGCGGGTTCTTCAGCTTAAAGGGAAGCACTTCCGCTTCAACCTTTATTTCAGCCGGAGGTTGCCCTTCCGGAGAAACAATCAGCTTTCCTGAATAGAGACCCGCGGGAGTATTGGCCGGAGGATGCGCATTAATCCACACCGCTTTCGGAATCAGCGGAGCAAGCGAAGGAATATTGTCCGCGCGTTCCAGTATTTCTCCCTTTACTGTCACAAAGGTTGTCCCGACAGGACGCATAAGCACATTGTTTATCTCAAAAGTCCCGGCGGGCAGGAGCGCGCCTTCAATGCTCCTAAAATCTCCGCAGGTTATCCTGCAATTCTTAAGGGCTTCAAACGGATAGATACCGGCCACAAAAGGCTCGTACTCTCCCGGAGATACCGCTATTTTTATTACCTTGACGCCAAACTCCGCCGCCGAAGGAACGGCAGAGGCAGAAATATCAAGAAGATAGTTCCTGGAGAAGAGCGCGAACCCCGTGCCGGAAACGGAAGCGGTGTTTTCTTCCGCGATATTGACTTTGCCTATTTTTGTTTCAAGTCTGAGGCTTGTATACTTGTCGCCCGTAAACCCGTCCTGCAGCAGGGCGGCGGAAGACTTTGAGGCCGAAAATTCATCGCCGCAAAAGAGCGCCGCCGGCAGCAACAAGAACAGCAGTGCAAGTTTTTTCATCTCACAGCTCCAGTCTTTCAAGCGCTCTTTTTCCGCGAAGCATTGGAAGCAAAAACGCCGCCGCCTGAACCAGCAGAAAGGCAAGAACAGCGAGGCAGGCCCAAAACAGGCTTTCGGTCCCGGCGAAGAAAAACATGCCGCGCGTGTAATACATATGCATGGGATAAGCCAGCAGAAATTCCGAGATGCCGATATAGCCGATGGCGAATATCATATAGAGTATGCCGCCGTAACTTGTGGCTATTTCTGCCGTGTTTGCCGCGTCGAATTTCGGGAAAATTGCCCCCATACCTATGCCCATGGCTGTGAGGCAGAGACTGAAGAATATTCCCATGACCGCGGATATTATTCCGGTAAAAATATCTATTTTCACAAAAATTGCCGACAAAAGCACCAGCCCTTCCGAAAGAAGAAGCAGCGGCCAGAAGTTTATCCAGAATTTTTCTTTCAGGAACTCCCCGGGCGTAATCGGCGCCATGCGCACCACCCAGAAGCTCTTGCCTTCAATGCTTATCGAAGAAAAGACAAACCTTGCGGCGATAGAGGCGATAACAAAACCCGCGAACCCCATTATGACCTTAAATCCCCGATATCTTTGTACGCCAGCGAATTAAGATCGGGAGGCAGGGTCTTTTTGAGAGGGACCTTCTTTACCGGTCGCGGCGCCTCGATTCTATCCTGATAATAGGCTTTGGAAACAACTCTTTCGGACGCGCACCCGGAAAGAATCAACCCGCTAAGCAGCGCTGCAAAAGCAATATTAATTTTCATCTCCCCCCCTGAACTTTCTTCTTTTCCTGCTCTATCATAGAAACCGTATAATCATCAATACTATAACCGTATTTACGGAGTATCTCTCCGTATTTATCCTTAAAGCGTTCAACAACCAGCTTGTTTGTCCTGTTCTCTGCGGAAGGGGTTATGCCGTTTACCATCAACAGAGGAATTATTTCGTTGTTTATCATGGAAAGTTTTGAAGGCGGAATGTTTTTTGGCGAAGAAGCCCGCCGCAGGCTGAAAGGAAGGCAACTATGAGGACAACGGCAAAAACCTTTCTCGTCACAAGCCCCCCGTACAAGCCATTGAGACCCCTACAAGCAGAAAACGCGCGCTGCCACAGAAGAAGATGCCGTTTGATTCTTTCTCGGCATGGCAAAAATCGCTATTCAACAAAAATGGAAAAGATCTTTTCCGGCAGTACATCCAGGAGGAATCTTTGTATTTTATTGCTCCTATAAAAAGTCTGTTTGATTATCCTGAATTGACTACCTCCTGTCAAGAAATAGCATTATGCTAAAACTTCTGCGGGTTCACCCAGTTCTGATTCAACTTCTCTTGAAGTCCCTGGATTGACATTTTGTCGGTTGCTATCCCATATATATTCGGCCTTTCGCCGTTTTCCCAGGATGGAAAGAATCTTCCGGGAAATTTCCTTACCTCCAAATGCAAATGATAACCACCCTTGCTTCCATACGCGGCTCCGGTATTCCCGACCCCCCCAAGCGCGTCAACTCCGGCCTTAACCTGTTTTCCCGGCCGGATTCCGGCTGAGACGCTGTTCAAGTGGCAATAGATGCTCCAGCGATCGCCGCTTGCATGTTGCACGATAACCATATTGCCAAGCGTCTCATAGTTTGGATCTCCTGATCCGTCAATTACATCCGCAACAACTCCGTCGGCAATTGAGTAAACAGCAGTACCTTTCGGAGCCGCTATATCAATGCCCGTGTGGAGAAGATTCTTAATCTTGTCTATTTTTTCTTTGTAAGTGACGCCCGGAAGGTCAATGCTTATAAGCTTATCCTTGCCTTCCGCAGTCTTGCCGAGATAGTAACCTTTGCAAACTGCCCCAAAACCTAATTCCCCAAGCCGGCCTGCGCAGACTTTCATCCACGCGGATTGAGCTATCTTAAGGGGAGCCGGAAAAGCGGCAACCGGGTATTCAACACTTAAAGACACGCTAAAGAAGAGAATTACCAGAAAGAAACCGGATATTTTCCTCATAAGAGCTCCTTCCGAAGTTTAATAGTTGCGATAGGGCTTTCCTCTTTCATCAGTTCCGCTGATGTTGATTTTTATGTTGCCGTAATCTTTTGACTTTTTGTCACTGCAATAATACCAGCCGCCCGTCCCGTCAAAAGAATAGACAACCGTGCTGCTTCCTGTTATTTCTTCCGCGGGAACAGGATTGGGAAAGTACATTTCCTTCTGCTCGTTCGCTATTTTCTCCGGCATGCCTCCGTTATGCTCGGCCATATATATGCCGATGCTGCAGCGAAGGGCCCGCAGATTCTCAAGAGTTGTCCTCAGCGCGGGTTTTGCCGTCAAAAATTTATTGCTCTTCTTTTCCCACGCTTTTCCTGTTTTAGCCAGGAGCATTCTTCCTGACGCAACAATTGTTTCACCCGTCGGCCAGTGCTTATAAAGGGCAGACGCGCTTTTCTTCACTAACAAACGTGCCGTGTATTCCGCCTCATAACTATCCGCGCTTTTTGCGGCGCCTTTGGTTATTTTAACGGAAGAGACTTCAAAATCATCGCTTAGCAAACTGCCGATAAGTTTTGAATCGGGGAGTTTTGTATTTGAACAACCGCAGGCCAGAACCAATGCCAGCGCGGATGATATCAATAACCGTCTCATTCACCCTCCCTGCTAATCTTAACGGGAAAAATCATATTAGCGGACAGTTAACTTCTATCTGCCTCCAGCCATTATCAGTCATATCATACATACAATGGCCTGTTATTTGCCGGGTTTCGCCTGCTCTCCAGTAATAGCCCGAAGAAGGCCAACCTGGAATCTTCATTAAATCAACAACAAATTTAATTTTCGCGGCAAACATGATTTCATAATGCTCAACGCCATTAATAACGGAGCGCTGGCCGTTTGTTTTCTTGAACTCCAACACAGTGAAACCTTCACCCACTCCGTATCTCGTTAAGGAGGCACTTGCCATTTGCTCTGATGGCCGGTCGAGGCTGCCGCAACCTGAGCAAAGAATTACCGCTCCAATACAAAACAACAATATTTTTTTTATGATGCTCTCCTGTAGTACGCGGATTTGTTTAAGGCGGATTGTTAAGGAAGTCCACCCGAAGACCGCCATTCTTTGAATATCAAAGAAACAAGGCCCTGAGGAAAGCGGGCCTTTACTCGCCGTAAACCGCTATCAGTTCTTCCAGCGTGAAGCTGGCGCTGAGCTGCCTGGGCTTGATACGTCCGTCAAGGATCTTAAAAAAGAACTCCGCTATGGTTTCCGGGGTCAGCAATACGGGTTTTCCGGCGGAGTCATTGCCGATGTCATACGTCTTCAGCAGTTGAGCCCCCAGGCTTCCGGCGGAGATAAGGAAATGATTTTGCAGTTTATTAAGATCCAAGAGATCGGCGGCCAGAACTTTCCCTACAACCGAAAGGCATCTGACAACGCTGGTATTGCCGGCTTCATCTGCAAGGACAACGCGCTGTTCTTCTTTCAGCGGGTCTATGGGGATTGATCCGGTTTTTTCTTTTTCCGGCACTCCGCGCATCAGCGCCCCGAGATCAGCGATAGAGTGGTTAATTATAAGCGTACCCGGGAGGCAGGCGAACGGCTCCACGGAGAACGCGCTGGGAAGCAGAAGGTGAATCTCCTGGCTGAGACTGACATGGGGACTGTTAAAAGTGCCCACAATGACATTGTTGAGAGAAAGATTCTTAGTCGCAAAGACCCCGCCAAGCACGATACAGTTCTCAAGTACGATATCGTCGGCAAATATATTCGCCGCGACATAGGCATTTTTAAGATTTACCGTTTTCGCGTTTACGTCCGCGCCGAAATAGGTCCTGCCGCCTTTTGCCTGCGCGATTACCGCGCCCGCCGAACCGACGCATTTACGAAAAATAACAGGTTCCTTTACGTCGCTGTAAACACTGCATTCCATCTGGGTAAAAACGGCGCCCTGAACCTCGAAAGGCCCTTTTGTTATTTCCAAATTGCGCGCGTAGAGAGCGCCTTCAACCACAGTCTCTCCCTGTATTGAAACATCACGGTCAAGCTCTGCCACCACATTCGGGATTATTGCGCTTCTCACCAGATTATCCTTAAGCACAATTTGGTGCTTATCGACTGTGAAATTCTTCAGCTCTTTCATCTAATTCTCCTTTACCCCTGCGTTATTCCAAAGCTGCTGTATGGTTTTGGCTTCGCGCTGAATGCGCGTATCCGGATTATTTCCGGCGTGTTGAACAATCAACTGCTTCAGGCTTTCGCCGATGTCCGTTTTTGTCGCCCCGGCAAAACCGTTTAGCGGCTGCGTGCGCTCAATGCAATACTGCCGTTTTGCTTCAAGCTCTTTGACAAAAGGCGCATTATCCGGAAAATATACATTTGTTTCTTTCCCGCCTGACATGCCTTCTTTTTCGATAAAAACCGCCGGCACCAGGAGCGTTTGTTCCGCTTCAATCCTGAGGTCTTCATTTATGGCGCTTATAGATTCTCTCAAACGCGCGCCCGCGGCTATACTCTTGCTCGCGCTGGATATTATTGACAAAGCGCTGTGCTTGACGGAATAGGTCAACAACTGGCTTTGCGCCAGCTGAGACTCGCGGCCTCCCAGCGCCTGGGTTGCCACAAGCGATGAACGCGAAGAATCAGAGACAGGATCCGCGCTGGCCACGCGCAATGAAAAAGCCGCCATGTCAAGGTTATGGACGCGTTTTTTAAGTTCCGTGTCAAGATCTTCAAAAAGACGCACATAACGCGACTTAATCCGGTTGTAATCTTTTTCCATCTGCTCCTGCAGGGCCCTGCATCTGGCGGAAAGGTTGAGAATCTCCTGAAGCTTCGGCCCCAAGGCCATGGAAAGCTTTGTCATCTGCTGGGTAAGAGTGCTTTGGATAAACCCGAAAAAACCCTTGACAACTTCTCCGGATATTTTCTTCGCGGCTTCGGCCTTGCTGGCTATCTGGGCGGCTTCGGTTGCCACCACAGACGCGGTCATCAGGTCAACATCATTCTTGCAGACGGCAACGCTCTGCTGAAAGGGATCGTCGTCAACAGTGACCAGTATCTCAACACCCTCCGACCATTGCATAGAAACCGACTGGGTTCCTCCATTCTCGGAAGCAGGATATCTGAAACTTCCGCTCACAGTGCCTGATATTGTCTGATGGTCTCTTATCCTGTACGCCATTTTACGCCAACCCCTGTTTCTGTTCTGCGCAGGCTGAGATGAGCTCAAGCGTTGTTTTGCTTACCCTTTCCGGAAGGCTTCCGGCCGCAAGCATGGCACGCGCCTGCTCTATCACGGCTTCAGCTATCTCCCCGTTTCCTGAAGAGTCGAGACGGCCGAATTCCGGAAGCAGCGCCGATTCAATATTTTTGGAAACCGAAAATGCAGGCGCGTAAACCGCCTTTGATTTTATATCCATATTGATATCATCACTTTCAAAAAGAACGGCAGGAATCATAACCGCGACGGAAGATTCGGGGGATTCACCGTCAATTATCTGCATCATTGATTCCTGAAGCGCTGCCGTCTTGTCCAGTATTCCAGACATATTCTCAAGCGCCTTAAGCGCCGTCCGGCGCGCAACAGACGAAGCTATCGCCTGTGAAGCGCAGATACTCTCTTTCTGGTGAACAGGCGTCTGAACCCCTTCGTTAAGCATGCGCCTCATGGAAAGATGCATTTGGACAGCCGATAATTCTACAGACGCTTTGTCCAGCTCTGATACGCGGGTTTTTAGGGAATTGTTAAGGGTTTGGAATACTTTTGTGTACCGGTTTGAAATACGGTGAAAATCACGGTCCATCTGCTCGTGAACACGCCGGAGAGCCGCGCCAAAATGGCTAAGCTCCTGGAGCTTGGCATCAACTACGGCCCTGGCCTCCGCGCTTCTCTGCGAGAGCTGGGACAAAACGAGGGAAAAGAAACCGCGGTTGACATTTTCGCAAATATGATTTGCCGCGCTTTGTTCCGCGGCTACAGTCGCCGCCTTCATGGCAACTATGGCTACAGTCGTGCCGTTGACATGATTCGCAACCTGCTGAACGCTTTCCGCCATCGGCTCGGTGCTGACATTTACATACAGAGTGGATGACATTATCTGACCTCCGGCTTTGAGCCTGTTTCTTCCGGCCCGCTGCCAGGGGATCCGGCTTCCCCTCCGCCTGTTTCAGGTTCCGCAGCCGCCCCCGATTTCGCCGCCGCAGCGTCTTTATAGTCCTGCACTGTTTGCTTAAGATTAAGCGAAAGCCCTTTCTGCACTTCTTCTCCCAAATCAGGCTGCGGAGGCAATTCCGCCATCTCCGCGAAATAAGCGTTTACGCCAAGCAAATTCTTGCGCCTTTCATTAAGAGAAGTCATCCTGGACATGGCTCCGGCAAAATCCCTCGACCCTGCGTCACAAAGCGAGGCGTCGAAAAATTCGATATAACCGAATTCCCCGGCCTTCCGGTCGATTTCTTCTTTCAGCCTGTTAATGTATTCATTGAACTCATCCTGAATCTTCCGGAATTCCGCGCTCTTCACTTCATAGGCGGCTATGGATTCCCCTGATGAACCGGAAGCATCCACTTTCGACTCAGACAGGCTGCCTGAAGCCGCCATTTTCTTCTGCGTCTCTTCGAAAGCCTTGAACTGGTTAAAGCTTGCCGTGAATTCCGTCAGGCTGGCCTGCATTAAGTTGATCAGCTCGCTGCCTTCGGCGCGGTTTCTGCCGTAGAAGTCGTCCGTATCCCTATGCCACTGATTCAGGTAATCCAGCTTCTGATCTTTTATATCATTGTAGAGCTTCATGCGCTCAATGCGGGTTTCTCTCATGAGATTCCTTAGGATAGGGCTTACGATTTCTTCGTGTATCTGGTGAATACCGAAGGGAAAACTTGTCCGGCGCCCGTCCATGGCGACCCAGTTTCCCGAGATAGCGTCATAATGCACCCTGGAACTCTTCTTAAGTTCAAACGGGCGGTAATTGTCTACCGACTCCTGGTAATCAAAACGCTCCCCCCTTATACGGTCTATCTCTTCCGCTTCAAGATGGGGGGAATAGTGGTTGTAAGCGGAATTAAGGCTTGCAAACAGTGTTTTATTGGCGTGTGTCACCATATGATCCGTAGAACCAATCTTAACTTTTGTGACAAGCTGGATCGTTGAGGCCAGGCGGTCCATAAGCCCCTGCAGGAACTCCTCAAACTGGGCTGTCTGCCCTTCCATAGCTTTTTTCATTTCATTCAGAACCTTAAAACGTTCTATATCGTCCTTTTGGGCGTCGGTGTCAAACACATTAAGGATAAAACCGTTTGAAGCTTCCGTGGTGCCATGCTCGCGAAGAAAGTCGGCGTAAGAACTTTTCGGGTCAATGACCGGCATTGAGACTGAATTGCGGTCAAGGTCATTCAGGAAGAAAGACGCGGCTCGCATATTGCGGTCTAAACCGCCAAGGTAGTCATAATATGAGACCTGCTGTATGGAACGGGAGAACTCGGATGTGTTTACTTCTTCCATTGCCGAAGAGCCTTCAACCAGCGGTATGTTCTTTAAGGCGCCTTCAATTTCCTGAATGTTCTTGATAAAAGCATCCTGGTTTTTTATATTATAGAGAATGAATTCCTGCAGCGGAACATTGTTTGTGTGGTCCAGCATAAAACTTTTGCCTTCAAAAGGAATCCGGGTTGCGACAGGAATGTACGCGACACCAAGACGATGAACCTTGTAGTCGCGTCGTATGTTGCCAAACTCCTCGCGAAAAACATTAATGTTTTCTTCAGTGTCAAGTATAAGTTTTTCCTGCTTCTTCTTTTCCAGCATTGCTACCACCGCCGGAATGACGAGTCCGCCCGCCAGAAAATACAGAAAAGATATATTGGCAAAAAGCGCAAAAAGCGCGCAAAATCCTGCTCCTATAAACCATAACAGCATTAAATTGTGTTGCTTTTTAACATCAGCCTCGGCTTGTTGCTTTACCTCTTCTTTTGCTTCAATTTCAGCTTCCAGCCTGAGTTCTTCATCAACAATCTTCTTTGCCGCAGCAGCGTAATATTCATAGAGAACTTTCGCTTGATCCTGGATTACATCATTTGATCCGGAAAAAACTTTTGCGCTCATAAAATTAGCTCCTATATGTCAATATCATTTCTGCACTCTTTGCGTATCCTGACCAGATCGCTGAGCCTGTCAGCCGAAGGCCTTACCTGCCCTGCCGGCAGGAGGGTACCGCCGTCTCTTGTATTTTTCAAAATACCGAACAGGACTTTCATCTCCGAGAGAATTTTGCCGTCCAATTCCAGCGCGGCTTTTGTATCAAGAGGACAGAGATATTTAAGGTCCTCTCCAATCCGTTCTATCTGTTTACGCAATTCAGGGTATTCCTGATCAAGGACCGCAATAGAAGAGTATTCCTCCGTGAAAAACGATCTTAGCCCGTCAATTGAAGCAAAAGCCCTGTTCTCTCCACGCCCTATCCCGGCTGCCTTAATACCTGCCGAACATCCTATTGCGTAACCTGAGATAAGGAGTAAAAACAATACCAGCTGGATATACAAGGAAAAATTGAAGGCACAGCCGGTAACATGCGCGAATAACAGTCCCGACAGAGCAAAGAGAGAATAAAGCGCGGCGGAAACCCAGAAAATACCGAGGGAGGGAAGAATTTTTTTGAACGCCGGAACGGTTTTCCAGATTTGAATCATATTCAGGTAACTGGAAGAAAAAACCGAAACAATGACAAACATATCCAGCCAAATCTGTTCCGGCCAGGGTTTGGCCGTCACAAAAAGCATAAATCCGGCGACAATAACAACAATCCCCAGGAAAAATCCGATAAGGCGCTTCATGAATATCCCCCAAAAAGTTCAGATCACTTTCAACCCGCAAGACGGGCAGAACAAAACGTTTGGCGCGAGTTGATTCCCGCAGCGCGAGCAAGCGCTGCCGTCGGGCGCGGAAGACTGCGCCGAAACAAGCGGCTGCCCGCAGGAAACACAGCGCGAAGCTTTCTCGTCATTATCACTGCCGCATTTCGGGCACGGCAAATATGGATCCCCGCAATGAGGGCAGAACTTTGAGGAATTCTGGAATTTCTTGGAACACTTTGAGCAGAACACGTCACGGGCAACAGCGTGCTGAGGTATATTTTTGTTTATCTGCCCATCTTGAGGATTGCTGCCTGCCGGCGGGTCCATCATGGACTTTCCGACTCCGCCGCTCCCGCCCATTAAACCGCCGCCCATCAACATAATGCCAAGGAGGCCGGTGCTTCCGGGACCGGTCACCGCGTCTTTGCCAAGCTTGAAGGCTTCGCTCTGCTGCCAGGTGTAGCCAGCTATACTCTGAGCGCTTTGCTGAGCCATCGCCTCAAGTATCTTTTTTCCGTCAGCGGTGCGGTCGTCAATATCAATCGATGTAATATAGAAACCGGTTAGCAAGAAACCGTACTCTTCCCAGAAAGGCGCCATATTTTTTTGAAGCTGCTGCGAAAGCGCATCCAGATGCGCGCTTATGCTTTTAAGGCCGATGCTGTTTGCCTGCATCACCTGGAGGAGCAGTGACTTGGTCTTTGAAACGAGTAATCCTCTAAAATTATTGGTTATCGCCTTGGCGTCAAAACTAGCGGCGGTGCCGACCAGATTTTTTAGAAAACGTCCTGAATCACTAACCTTTACGCCGTACCTTCCTTTTGCCATCAGCGGCACCATTGTCTTATAGTCGGGGTCGTTCAGCCTCATGTTGTCCGTATCCCAATCAATATCGAGCGGCATAAGTTTATTGACAAACCATACTTCAGCCGTGAAAGGATTATTGCCGCCGAAAGGCAGTCCAAAAAGAGAGCGGAGTAAAGGAATGTTTTCAGTATCGAGAGTGTGCTTGCCGGGGCCGAATTTTTGTATCATGCGGCCCTTGCTGAACAAGACCGCTTCCTGGGATTCCGCGACGATTATCTGGGTGAAAGTGCTGAGGTTTGTTTCTTTGTAACGCCAGGCATAGACAGGTTCAGACCCCGGATCCCACTTGATAAAGTCTATAAATGCCATATCCCCCCCTGCGCTTCTATCAACCGGTGAAGCCGGAAACTTTCTCAAACAAGATTATTAACCAATTCCCGGGAAATGTCAACAGCAAAGTATTTTTTCCCGCATGAACAAGCGGGCCGAATTAACGGCTGCTTGTTATTCCTTTTGAGGCGGACATTTTGTCCGATAAAGGTCAATTATAAAGCAATATCAAGGTTATTTATTGCCTGAATTAACATATTCCTGTTTCTCTATTTTTTTCTTCGCGGCCGCGTGCTGTCCGAACGTCTCGCTAAACTCGTGAGAGCCGTCGCCCTTTGCGACAAAGAACTTAAATTTGGTTTCTGCCGGATCCAGCGCCGCGAGGATGGAAGCCAATCCCGGATTGCAGATAGGGGTCGGCGGCAGCCCATGATATCTATAGGTGTTATAACCGGATTCAACCTCAAGGTCGCGGAAGCTTAACCGCGGCTTACCCTTTACCCTGTCGCCGAGCGCGAAATAAACTGTGGCGCAGGATTCAAGCTTCATCCCCGACTTCAGCCGGTTCATAAAGACTCCCGCTATCAAAGCCCGTTCGGACGGTTTCTCCGCTTCTCTCTCCACTAATGAGGCGAGCCGCAGAACATCATAAAAACGGAGTTTCCTCTCCTCGCACTTTCTGTAAACGCCGTTCTTTTCCATGACCGCATTGAAATTTGCGCGCATAATTCTGAGTATTTCTTCTTCCTGCGTATTGGCGCTAAAAAGATAGGTCTCGGGGAAAAGATACCCCTCAAACGTCCTGCCTTCAAGTTTATTCTTCCTGACGAACACGTTATCGGCGCACTTCTTCAGGAACGCGGCTTCCGTGGTAATGCGCTGAGCCGCCAGCAGCCTCGCGATCTGCTTCGCGGTGAAGCCCTCCGGCACCGTAATCTTGTATTGCTTGACTTTGCCGGAAACCAGCATTGAAATTATTTTCCAGTTATTCATCGAGGGGGAGAACTCGTAATTGCCGGACTTAAATATCGCTCCGCGAAACAGCCTTGTCAATTTGAAAGAAAAAATATCGCCGATGATTCCGTTTTCCTTTAAGAGTTCCGCAACACTGCCCGCCGGCATGCCGCGATCAATGGTCACCAGTTTTGGACTATTGCCCAAGCGGTGAGGTATAAGAGATATCCACGCAAAAACCGCGAATACTGCCGCCAGCGCGAGCAGGAGCTTTTTCAAGTACGGCGGAATTCCGCCTTTCTTACTTTCTGTCATTTTCCCCCCTTTCATTTAAGTAACCCTGCAGTATATTTGCGGCGGCAAGTTTATCAATCACCTCGTCGCGCCTTTTCCTGCTGACATCCGCCGCAATCAGGTCTTCCTTGGCCGAGAAAGTTGTAAATCTCTCGTCATAAGTTTCAACAGGTACGTTCACGACGGCTTTAAGTTCTTCCAGCCATTTCAGCACCTGCTTCGCCTTAAAAGCTATCTCGCCTTTATTATTATAAGGCATTCCTACGACAATAATCTGCACCTCGTACTCCTTAACAACGGCAAGTATGTCGCGGAAAGCAGTGGAACGCGGGACGGTCTTTAAAGCGTGCGCGAGCAGGCAGGCCTCATCGGTCACGGCGAGCCCGACCCTCTTATCTCCGTAATCTACGCCGAGTATTCTCATAGCTTCCCGGAACGGAAAATTGAGATGACCAGCCATAAACCGAAGATAGCTGCTATGACAAATCCAAATATTCCATAAACCGGGACTTCAGCTATCTTGGGTCCGGCCCCGGAGTGAATCACAATCGCGGAACCCATGACCAGCGCGCCGACAATAAGCCCGAAGGTAATGCGGTTTGACGCGCGGTCTATTTCGTTGATCAGCGGTTCAAGGCCAACATGCTCGAATTCCATCTTGAGCCTGCCTTTCTTTATCAGCCTGATTATATTGAGTATTTCAGATGGCAGCGACCTGAAAAGGTTGTAAACGGCCGCAGTATGTTTCTCGAGCTCGCGGAGCAGTTTCTTAGCGCTGAGATTGGCCCCGATATATTTTCTCGCGTGCGGTTTGGCGCTCGAAACAAAATCAAAATCCGGCACAAGCTCGCGGATAATGCGCTCCACCGAGTACATAGTCTTCGCCAGCAGCGTGAATTCCTTTTCAAACCTGACTCCGTAGCTTCTCGCGAGTTCCGAGAGTTCCGAAAGCGCCATTCCGATGTCAATTTTTTCGAGAGGAAAACCCTTGTAGCGTTCAAGCAAAACTATTGCTTCCTTCTGGAATTCGGGATTTTCCTCGTACTCGCTGACCAGGCCCACATTCGCCAGTTTTTCAGCAGAGAACTCCTCGTCCGCGAATGAAAGGAGCATAAAGGCAAGCCGCTTCAACATATATTCATCCAACCGCCCGGCCATGCCAAAATCCACAATACCCACAGCTCCGTCTTTTTTTATTATAATGTTTCCGGGGTGCGGGTCGGCGTGAAAGAAAGCCAATTCAAATATCATCGCGTAGTAAATATCTATGATTCGTTCTGCCACTTTTCTCTTTTCCGCGGCCGGAGACTTTGAGCGGATATAGGAGGAGATTTTCATCCCCTCTATATTCTCCATAACTATAACTTTCTTTCCTGAAAAGTTAAAATTGATCCTCGGGATGTGGACCGCGGTGTTTCCGGCAAAAGCCCTTCTGAATCTGTCGGCATTACTTACCTCATATGTAAAATCAAGCTCCTTTCTTATTGCTTTGGCAAACTCGTCCACAATGCCGGCCGGATTGTATACTTTAAGTTCCGGGGCGTATTTCTCGATGAGCCTTGCAAGGTAAAAGAGAATATCAATGTCAGTCTCTACTTCTTTTTCAATACGCGGCCGTTGTACTTTCACCACAACGCTCTCTTTAGTGCCAAAAAGCACGGCGGAATGAACCTGCGCTATAGAGGCGGAAGCCAGCGGCTTCTCCTCTATGCTTGAAAAAACTGAGGACAGAGGTTTTTTGTACTCGGCTTCGAGTATTCTTTTTACTTCGGTGAAAGGAAACGGTTTTACGGAATCCTGCAATTTGGCAAGCTCTCGGGTGAACTTCACCGGGAGTATATCCGTGCGCATGCTCATAAGCTGACCGAATTTCACGAAAGCCGGACCAAGCTCTTCGCATGCCTTCCTGACTTCCTGCTCTACCAGATGATGCTCGGCTTCCTTAAAAAACCTTCTCTTCAAATGCAGAAGATGCCCCAGGTTCAGCTTATGCACCAGGTATCCCAGGCTGTGCCTGGCAAGAACATTAACAATCTCGCCGAGTCGCCTGACATTGTTGCCTGTTCTGCCGATCCTGAAAATAGACATTTTCCTGAAAAACCCCCGAGAAAACTGCATGCGTTCGTTTACCGTTAACCGCGTACCGTTTACCGCTTGACGAATGTTTGTCGGAATTCAAAGTGCAGGGCATCAAACAAACGGTCAACGGTAAACCGTAAGCGGTACACGGAACTTGCTAACGTCTCTTCCCTGTTTTCCTCGCTTTCAGCTTTTTTTCGAGAGCGGCAAGGTCTTCTATTGTGGCAAGATGAAGCTTTTTCAGCGCTTTTGTA
This sequence comes from Candidatus Firestoneibacteriota bacterium, assembly GCA_903915125.1. Classification (GTDB taxonomy): domain Bacteria; phylum Oederibacteriota; class D2-FULL-39-29; order D2-FULL-39-29; family CAIOVX01; genus CAIOVX01. The sequence continues at coordinate 54,200 of CAIWRR010000065.1, forward strand.
AGTCCCGCTTCGGCTGATTTCGCCACTTCCGACTGCGTTTTCTTCGCCTTAGCGGCAAAATCCTTGTATATTTTTCTTGCTTTTGCCTCCGGAAGCACGCCTTTCTTCATTACTTCCTTTAAAAGTTTTTGCCCTTTCTCTTCCGCTACTGCTGCCAGTCCGAAACCGGCAGTTACCAGATTTTTCAATGTTTTATTCATATATCCCCCTTGGCGGCACTCGCGCCTTACGAGTCGAATTTGTCTCGCTTCTATATTCAGTATAACGAATCACCCATATAATGTCTATGCCGTCAGAGCAAAAGAAAAGGCGCGCCGTTATGACGCGCCCCTGTTTTTCCTGATTGCTAAATCAGCTGTTCTGTTTTTTTAACGAGCGCGTCAAGATCATCAACTTTCTTGCAGCCGCCCTGCGCCATATCAGGCCTGCCGCCGCCGCTTCCGCCTGTCAGTTTCGCTATCTCTTTGATAATATTTCCCGCGTTTACCTTGTCGGTCAGATCCTTTGTCACCATGCAGAGATAGGAGGTCTTCTCTTCATTTGAAGCGAAAAGAACGATTACGCCGCTCTGCAATTTATCTCTGAGCTTATCTCCAATATCTCTCAAATCCTTCGCTTCAACGCCTTCAAGCTTGGCGGCTATCACCTTCATGCCCTTTATTTCTTTGGCGCTGCCGGCAAGGCCCGTGGTCTTCACCGCGCCTTCCCCGCGTCTAAGTTTAACTATATCTTTCTCGAGCGCTTTTATCTCCTCCGCCATCTTAATAACGCGCTCAACCACCTTTGCCGGATCCACCTTCAGGCTGTTCGCGAGTTCGTTAACTATCCTTTCTTTATCCTTGATAAGCTTAAAAGCGCCGACGCCTGAAACCGCCTCGATTCTTCTGATTCCGGAAGCGACGCTGCTCTCTGAGACAATTTTTACCACTCCAATCTTGCCTATATTATTGACATGCGTGCCGCCGCAGAACTCCTTGCTCACGCCCTCTATATTTACGACTCTTACCTTATCTCCGTACTTTTCGCCGAAGAAGGCCAGCGCGCCGGTCTTTTTTGCATCCGCCGCGTCCAGTTCGTCCATCGTGACGTTCAGACTCTCCAGAATCCTTTCATTGACCGCGTTCTCAATCTTATCCAGTTCATCCCTGGTTACGGACTTAAAGTGCGTGAAGTCAAACCTGAAATAGTCAGGCCCGACAAAAGAGCCGGATTGGCGCACGTGATCGCCCAGCACCGCGCGCAGCGCCGCCTGGAGCAGGTGGGTCGCGGTGTGATTCCTCATGATCGCTTTGCGCCGCCTGACATCAATAGAAGCGGTTACAGCGTCTCCCGGAGAGGCAACTCCCTGCAGAATTTTAACCCTGTGCACAAACACCTTTTGCTGAAACTTCTCAGTATTTACTACTTCTGCTTCAAATTTATCTCCCTTAATCCGTCCGAGGTCGCCCAGCTGGCCTCCAGACTCGCCGTAAAAAGGAGTCCGGTCAAGGACCATAAGAACTTCATCGTCTTTCTTAGCGGATTTTATGGCCGCGGAAGCCGCAATAAGGCCCAGGATCTTTGCTTTGCCCGAGTATCTCTCTTCTCCGGAGTAACCCGTAAATACGGTCTTGGGGAACTCGGCGAGGATGCCAGGCAGTTCCTTCTCGCCTGAGCCTTTCCACGCTCCTCTTGCCCGCTCCTGCTGTTCCGCGAGTGCGGCTGTAAAACCTTTATCGTCGACCTTGAGGTTTCTCTCGGCGGCTATTTCTTCAGTCAGTTCAAGCGGAAATCCGTAGGTGTCGTGCAGTTTGAAGGCCTCCGCGCCGGGTATTACGCCTTTGGACTTGGCCATAACTTCTTCCAGCAGGTTGATTCCCTGGTTTAGCGTTTCGCGGAACCTGTCCTCTTCCTGCTTGATAACATCGGCTATCTGCACCCTGCGCTCGTTCAGTTCCGGATAGGCCTCTTTCATAAGGTCAACGACCGTTCCGGAGAGTTTATAAAGAAAAGAATTATCCTGACCGAGAAGTTTGCCGTATCTGACCGCGCGCCTGATAATGCGGCGCAGGACATACCCGCGTCCTTCGTTTAACGGGTGAATTCCGTCGCTGATTAGGAACGTAGAAGCCCGGATATGGTCAGTAATGATTTTAAGCCATACATCCCGTTTTGCGTCTTTCTTGTATTCAGAACCCGTAAGTTTTGCGGCTTCCAGAACGACCGGTTTTATGATGTCTATATCGTAATTATTCTTGGTATTCTGAAGTATTGAAGCCAGCCGCTCCAGCCCCATCCCTGTATCAACCCCGCGCCTTGCCAGCGGCAGCATTTTTCCGTCAGGCTGCGCGTCAAAACTCGGGAAAACATTGTTCCAGAACTCTTCAAACCTGTCGCAATCGCAGCCGGGTTTGCAATCCGGTTTGCCGCAGCCGAACTCCGCGCCGAAATCAATGTAGATCTCGCTGCAAGGCCCGCACGGCCCCGTGCCGCCTACCGGCCCCCAGAAGTTATCCTTTTTGCCGAGCTTTACAATTCGTTCTTTAGGCAAACCGATATGCTTGTGCCAGATTTCGCCGGCTTCGTCGTCGCTTTCAAAGATGGTAACCCAGAGCAAATCTTTGGGAAGCTTTAGAACATTTACAGAGAAGTCCCAGGCGTATTCAATGGCTTCCTTCTTAAAATAATCGCCGAAGGAAAAGTTGCCGAGCATCTCGAAAAAAGTATGATGGCGCGGGGTCAGCCCGACTCTTTCAAGATCGGGAGTCCTGAAACATTTCTGGCAGCTGGTCGCGGTGTTATAAGGTATCGGACCTTTGGTTGCATAAAGAGGTTTAAACTGGACCATTCCCGCCGAGGAGAAAAGAAGCGTCGGATCGTTGGACGGAATCAGCGAGTCGCTCGCCACGACCGTGTGCCCTTTACCCACAAAATATTCTATGAACAATTTCCTGATCTCGTTCGTTTTCATTTTTTTCCTTTACAAGCCTGATTTTTTTGCAAAACACAGGAAACTTTTGTCGATTACGCGTATTACTTAAACAGATTACACAGATTAAACCCTGCTTGCTCAAATCCGCGTAATCTCTTTTCTAATCAGCGTAATCACTTTTGATATTTTAGCAGTTTACCCTAAAACTCTCAACCCTCATCGTATACCGTTCCGCTCAATACTTTCTTTACCACCTTAATAATCACGTCAATATTATAACCCTTTCTCGCGAGATAACCCTGCAGCCGGCGGGCAGCCGCCAGCTTCTCAAGTTTTTGCAGGCTCCGCATCCTCTTTACGGCTAGTTCCAGAGCCATCTCGTACTCGTCAACGCCTTCGTAGGCCTTCTCAACCGCGCTTTCTATTATCTCGCTGTCCACGCCTTTGCGCATAAGTTTCATCCGGACCAGCCTTTTCCCGGCGCGGTTAAAGGTCTTGCTGTCAGCGGCAAAGGCCCTGGCATAGCGCCTGTCGTTGAGCCACCCTTCTTCCTCAAATTCCTTGACGACCGCGGCTATTACATCCTCTTCGTAAAGCTTGCGCTTCAAACGGTCAATGATTTCCTTTTTAGTGTACGATTTTTTGGAAAGCAGCATGTAAACGTAATTGCGGGCTTTGGTCTTAGGGTCTCGCATTGTAATTTAGGTCCTTGGAGATGAACTCAAAGAGCGCTTCTTCCCATGGTTTCATTGTATCGCCGATGGTAGCCTCCAGTTTTTTATTCAGCAGTGCCGAAAAGAGCGGCCGGGGCGCGCCTGCGGGAAGAGCGGCTGATTTGATCGGAGAAATTGAGGCCGAAAGCCCTGCCAGGGCGCAAATTTTTTTCGCCCAGTCAAAACGCGAGCACCAGCCTTTGTTGACCGTATGATAAATCCCGGGTTCCGCCCCGTCAATGAGCCGTTCAATTATCCTCGCCAGTTCAAGAGAATACGTTGGCGAGCCTATCATATCTTCCGGCACCGTAATAGGAAGTTTTTTTTCGGCGCGTTCCAGAATTTTCCTGACAAAGTTTGTCTTTTGCTTGCCGTAGAGGAGAGCCGTCCTGGCGACCAGCGAATTTTTCGCGAGAGTTCTTACCTTCTTTTCCCCTTCAAGTTTTGACTTGCCGTAAACGCCGAGAGGATTGACCGCGTCGCTTTCGGAATGAGGCTTCGCGTCAACCCCGTCAAACACGTAATCCGTGCTTACATGAACCAGTTTGCAGTTTGGGATTTCATTCGCGCAAAAGGCTATATTTCCTGGTCCATCCGCATTCACCGCGTAAGCCAGCTCAGGATTTGTTTCGCAGCCATCCACATCCGTATATGCCGAGGCGTTGATAACGGCTTCAGGTTTGAAATTCTTGAAGAGCTTTCGGAGGGACATCAGGTCGGTTATATCAGCTGCCGCGGTATTTTTCCCTTCAATTTTAAGATCTGAAAGCAGCAGCTCACGCCCGGAAAAAACCCTCGCAAGGTCATACCCCAGCATCCCTGACGCGCCCAAGATCAAGACTCTCATATAACTCCGCTTTACTAACAAATTACTTTAATTTCTTCCACCACCATTTATTTTCAAGATACCACTGGACGGTCTTTTCCACAGCCGTTTCAAAATCATACTTTGGCTTAAAGCCCAGCTTTGCGGATTTCGCGGACGCAATAGAATACCTGAAGTCGTGCCCGAGCCGGTCTTTCACATAAGTTATCAGCGACTCAGGCCTGTCGATCAGTCTCAGTATGAGTTTGGTGATATAAATGTTCTGTTTCTCGTTCCCGCCGCCAAGGTTATAGACCTCGCCGGATTTGCCTTTATGCAGAGCAAGATCCACACCCGCGCAGTTATCTTCCACGTAGATCCAGTCGCGGACATTATTGCCGGTTCCGTACACAGGAACTTTGAGATTTTCTAAAGCGTTTGTGATAAAAAGCGGAATGAGTTTCTCCGGATACTGGAACGGCCCGAAGTTATTTGAACTTCTAGTAATTATTACCGGCATGCCGTAGGTTGTGAAATAGGACAGCGCGAGCAGGTCTCCCGCGGCTTTGCTGGAAGAATAGGGGCTGCTTGGAGAAAGTTTATCTGTTTCCCTGAAAGAACCCGTTTTCCTGCTGCCATAAACCTCATCCGTGCTTATCTGCAGGAACTTCTTTACCCCTGCCTTCCTTGCCGCTTCCAGCATCGTGTAGACGCCAAAGTAATTTGTGCGGATAAAAGCTTCCGGGTCGTCGA
>CAIWRR010000066.1 GCA_903915125.1 Candidatus Firestoneibacteriota bacterium
CCCTGGGGCTTCTGGAAAAAGACGATTTCAAGAAGGGTTACGATACTATGGGAACCCTTGGCAAACAGCTTGGCGGTTTCATTAAGTATATGAAGCAATATACCCCAAAACAAATCTGAATCAGAAGTTGAACTTGAAGTTGAAGTTGAATTTGAAGTTGATTTTGATTTGTTTTTGACTTTGCCTTTGACTTTGATCTTGTTTTTAATTAGCAATCAGTAATCAGCAATCAGTAATTGTCTTTATGGGCAGGTTGCGGAGCGGCCAATCGCAACAGACTGTAAATCTGTCGGACTTAGTCCTTCGATGGTTCAAATCCATCCCTGCCCACCAAATTTCAGCCTCCGGCTGAAATTTGGCAGAGCAATCGAGATTAGAGAGTCGAAATTAGACAGGCTCGATTGCGGTCTATTGTTCTATTGTCTGTTTTCAGCCCGATTGTTAACCTTCAAACTCCAAACCAATCACAATACGCCAATCAGTATTTGAAAAAACATTTCAAAAGTGATATTCTTAATGGTCTTAATTTTGTCCGTTTAACCCGTTTCTTAAATCTGAGCAATCATCTTTTGGAGCTTTTTATGGGTTGGGAAGACGATCATTTTTGTTTCGCCTGCGGCAATAAAAACCACGACGGGCTTAAACTGCATTTCTACGAAAAAGACGGTAAGCTCTTCACGGAATACGCCTTCCCAAAGAAGTTCCAGGGTTACGCCGGAGTTGTTCACGGCGGCATGATCTCGCTGGTCCTTGACGAAGTAACGGTAAACCTTCCGTGGAGAATGTATGACACTCCGGTTGTTACCGCCGAGTTGACCGTGCGCCTCAAGAAACCCGCGCTTATCGGACAGAAGATAATCTTTTCTTCCTGGATAGAAAAGGAAGTGAAGAATCTCATCAGCGTGAAAGGCGAAGCGGCGCTGGAGAGCGGGGAAGTGATTGCGACCGCAGCGGTCAAATGCTTCAAAGTAAAGTTAGAGCAGGTGGAAGAAAAGATAAAAGATAGAGGTTTATAAGCCGCGCTACGCGCGTCTTGTTCTGTAATGTAAGATATATTTCATGCCGTACTGCGTACGGCATAGCAGAATAAAGTTTATAAAGGCTGTAATGCTTAAAGTGTTTGTAACGTAATACGCGAAGGGAAAGGCACACAACTAAAATACTTCAATGCGGTTAAAGGAGATATTTATGGATATTCAGAAAATTTTCTACCCGAAGTCCATCGCGGTCGTCGGCGCTTCAACGAAAGAGGGGACTCTTTCGCGCACCATCTTCACAAACCTTATCGGCGGCGGTTTCAACGGAGTCCTCTATCCCGTAAACCCCAAAGCCGATAACATCCTGGGAGTGAAGTGTTATCCCACCGTTTCCGCCATACCGGATCCGGTTGATATGGCGATAATTGTTATTCCGCCGGAGTATGTTCCGTCGGTGCTTGAGGAATGCGGGCAGAGAGGCGTGAAGGGCATCATCATAATATCCGCCGGTTTCAAGGAAGTTGGCGCGGAAGGCGCGGCGCTGGAAAATAAAGTGGTCGAGATCGTGAAGAAGTACGACATGGCCCTTATCGGTCCCAACTGCCTCGGCGTTATCAACCCGGAACCCAATGTCGCGATGAACGCGGCCTTCGGCAAATTCATGCCGGGATCCGGCAACATCGCGTTTATCACCCAGTCGGGAGCGCTTGGCACCGCGATACTTGATTACGCCAAAGGCCTCGGCATAGGTTTTTCCAAATTTGTCTCAATGGGCAACAAGGCGGGCGTGAAGGAGCTTGATTTGCTCCTCTATCTCAAAGACGATCCCATGACCAAAGTCATCATTATGTATGTTGAAGATCTGGCGAATCCCAGGGCCTTCATAGAAAAAGCCAAGCAGGTAAGTATTGAGAACGAGAATGTCAAACCCATTATCGCCTTGAAATCCGGACGCACCGCGGAAGGCGCGAAAGCCGCTTCTTCTCACACCGGCGCGCTGGCAGGTTCGGACTTAATGTACGAAGCTCTTTTTGCCCAGGCCGGCATAATCAGGGCGGAAAAGGTGGAAGAACTGCTCGATATGGCAATTGCTTTTGAATCAATGCCCGTGCCCAAGGGCGACAAAGTCTGTATAGTCACCAACGCGGGCGGCCCCGGCATTATGACGACCGACGCGGTCATTAAGTATGGTTTGAAACTCGCGAAGCTTGAAGAGTCAACCGTAGCCGAACTTAGAAAATTCCTCCCGAAAACTTCCAACTTCAACAACCCCATAGACGTGATCGGCGACGCCCAGCACGACAGGTATGAGGGCGCCATGGCCCACGTTTTGAACGACAAGAATGTGGACAGCGTTATTGTCCTCCTCACGCCGCAGTCAGTAACCGATGTTGAGGAAATAGCTGAGAGCGTTGTCAGGACCTCAAAAGCCAGCGCGAAACCCGTGCTTGCCTGCTTTATGGGGATAGTGGATGTCTCCAAAGGCATAGACATTCTTAAGAAACATAAAATACCGACTTACAGGTTCCCGGAAGAAGCGGCGGAAACCCTCGCGCGCATGTTCAAGTTCGGCGAATTTATTAACCAGCCGAAATCCGAAGTAAAGAGCTACAAGGTTGACAAGGAAAAAGTTAAGAGCATCATTGAGAAGGTAAAGAAAGAAGGGCGCACCTTTATGCCGGAGCTTGAATCTCTCGAAGTGCTCAACGCCTACGGTTTCCCGACTCTTCAGTCTAAATTGGGAAGGGATAAAAAGGAAGCGCTGAAATTCGCGAAAGAGATCGGCTACCCGATAGCGATGAAGATAGTTTCTCCGGACATAGTCCACAAGTTTGACGTGAAGGGCGTTGTGATAAACTTAAAGAGCGACGCCGAAGTGGAAGCCGCTTACGACACCATGATGGCCAATGTAAAAGCGTTCAAGCCTGACGCGAAGGTCTGGGGCGTGAATATCCAGGAGATGGCGAAGAAGGGCGAAGAACTCATAGTCGGCGCAAACAGGGACGCTATGTTCGGCCCGGTCGTTATGTTCGGACTCGGCGGCATTTACGTGGAAGCGCTGAAGGATGTAACTTTCGGGTTTGCCCCGCTTAAACCCTCGGACGCGATGAAGATGATAAAGTCCGTTAAGATGTATAAGGTGCTGGAAGGCATACGCGGAAAACCGCCTGCCGATTTAAACGCCGTCGCGGAGTGCATGCAGAGATTATCCCAGCTCCTGGTTGATTTTGAAGATATCAGCGAGCTTGACATGAACCCTATCATAGTTTACGCGCTCGGCGAAGGCTGCAAAGTCGCGGATGTCAGGATCTTGATAAAATAGCCGTTGAAAGCTAAAGCTTGAATTTCGCGGAGCACGCGGTGAAAGCCGCGGGCTCCGTTTTTATTTCGTTATGCCGAATTCATCCCCGCCATTAATGGCGGGGATGCCCGCCCGGCCGATAAGCGGCCGGCGAGGTCTCGCCTCCGGCGGAAATTCGGCATGAATTATATCTTTACCAACCGAAACAAAAACTCCGGCCTTCAGGCCGCAGTATTTTATTTTACGCCTGCGAATCGGTTTTTGTTCCGCGGAATTAACTTGACACCGGCGAATGCGCGCGTTATAATTCAAACAGATGTTTGAAACAAGCGTTTGACCGGGGGTTGTGTGGCAAAACTTAAAGTATCAGAGCGGGAAAAAATAATCACCGGGGCAATTGATTATATAGAAGAACACGGCATGGGCGCTCTTACCGTAAGAGGCGTTGCGAAAAAAGCCGGCGTGAATATAGCGGCCATAAATTACTATTTCGGGTCGAAAGAGGGGCTGATTCGGGAGGTCCTTGAGTACACAATCGGATTAGCCGACTCGGAATGGCTCAAGGTGCTGGAAGAAGGCGGGGAGGACCCGCGGTTGCTGCTCAAAGAGTTTATGAATCTTTGCCTTTCCGATATGGTAAAGAGCCCGGGGATGACAAAAGCCTACTTCTATGAATCTTTCGTCAAGCAGGATCATTCCGGCGAGTATTTTAAACACTTAAGCGCGTTCCTGCTGAAACTTCGGGAAAGGGTTGAGGCGCTCGTGGGCAAGGACAAGGAGCAGCTTCAGCTTCTGATTATGCAAATGACCTCGGCCGTGATATTTCCCGCGATGTTTCCTGAGTTTTATAAAGGGTTCGCGAAGTACGATTTCAAAAAAAAAGGAAGCCAGGATAAATATATAGAACACCTGACAGGCTGTTTCTTCAGGGAGCTGGAAAGAAAGGTGAAGATATGAAACAAAAAATATTCGTAACAACCTGCATAATGGCTTTAGCTTCGTCGGTTTTCGCGGCCGAGCTTACGCTTGGCGGGTACTTAAAGCAGATGGAGGAAGGAAGCCCGGCTTTTAGGTCAGTCAGCGAAGGTCTTGAAGCGGCGCGCAGCTTGCTCAATGAAAAGACAATTGTTACAGGCGCGTGGGGTTTTGCGGACGCGAATACCGGCGTGAACAAGAGCCCCTCGCAGCTTTCCGTGCTTTATGGCGACACCCAGTCGCAGGCCTCCCTTGACCTCGGCGTTGAAGGGCGCACGGATTTTGGCCTATCAGGCAAGCTCCATTTCCAGACCTCCTATACTTCGCTGAGCGGAATTACTCCTATCGTCATTCCGCCGCTGCCGCCTCTCAGTTTTATCACTATGCCGAATTACTACACCTCGGCTTTGGCTCTTGAGTTCAAGCTTGACTTGCTCCGGAATTCCTTCGGCAGCGAAGTAAAGGCGCAGTCAAACGCGCTGGAAGACAAGAATAAAGCGGATATTTACGACCGGCTTCATTCAAAAAGAGAGCTCCGCGCCGGAACAGAGAAGGCCTACTGGAAACTCTCGCTCGCGCGCGAAGCCGTCAAGGTAAACAGGGAACTTCTTGAGCGCTCAAAAAAACTTCACGA
>CAIWRR010000067.1 GCA_903915125.1 Candidatus Firestoneibacteriota bacterium
GAGAACGTGGTGAGCGAAAACAAACTTATATTTCGCTTTACTCTCTTCAAGGGTCTTCTTGAGCCACTTATACTGCTCGTCGCCGAGCGTCACCTGCCACAGGTCTCTGCGCTTTGGCCCGCCGCCCATTACATTGTCCACCGCCACTTTGGAATGCCAGTAAGGGTCAAGGGTTACAAAGAGCGCGTCACCCCAGGTCCAGGCGTAATAATCGTGAAGCAGCCCGATATATTTAACCTCTTCCCTGTCACCTGAATAGAACCCGCCCGGTTCCGGCAAAGGAAAATAAGCGTTCCTGTTTTTTCCCGCAAGAACGGAAGCATTTGTGTCCGTGCCGTCAAGCAAATAACCCGCTGCCTGTTCGTGATTGCCGTTAATAAGGAAAACCGGCGTCGAGTGTCCGAGCAAACTCAGGTAATAGCGCTGGCGGAGATAGATTTTTCTTACAGAAGCCGCGTCAACGGCAGAAAGGGTATCCACCGAGAAATCATCGCCCAAAGTCATATAAAAATCAGGCAAATCAGCCGCGGCTGCCCGCAGGGTTTTGGAGTAAAGTTCAGGCAGGAACATCTGGGGGCGTTCAGGATGGGAATCCCCCTGGATTTCGAAGGTAAACGCGCTGCCCGCGGCGCGGCAGGTATGAAAAGATCCCTCTTCTCCCGCCTTAAAAGGCCCGCCCGCCGGATTTCTCGACTCAAGCCGGTAAAAGTATTTGGTATCCTTTTCCAGCTTATTAAGCAGGAGTTCCTCCGGAACCTCCGCCTTCAGCAGAACGCATTCCGTTTTAGCGGAGTAACTGCCGGCTTCCTTCCCATATTCAATGAAAATTTCCAAAGCGCTTCCCGATAGAACGCTTACAGTTACGCTGCTGCCGGTCGGCCGCCCGAGAATCACGGATAACTCTTTGAAAGCCGCAACCTCCGGAGGCAGCGCGGCTTCCGCTCTTGGCCCTCTCCCTGGACGGCGGCCTTCCTGCGCGGCCCGGGCGTCAGTTATTATGCAAAGACAAGTTAGTAAATAAAAAACGACTGTGGCTGCTAAGACTTTTTTCATTTTGTTCCTTTGCCAGACACTGCAGTTTGGCACATTTTCCCATCTTTATTCAAACATGAAGTCAGTATTTCCTACTTCCGGGTTTTGTATCGGGTCGGAGTAGAGGAACGGTCCCCTCGGTTCTGACGGATTAATAGTCCGCATGGCTTTCAGTTTTGCCAGTTGCTCCGAGGAAAGGCTTTTGAATACCTCGCCGAAAGCGGAGGCGTAAAAGAATGCCAGCTCCCCGTCCAGCTCGCCGTATCTCTTTGAAAGTGAGAGCACTTTCGCTTTGTCGGCAGCCCCCCCTTTCTGGAACTTTCTTAATTCCGTCGAGATAGTCCTTCTGACAGTAACTATTTCCGCCAGGTCGCTTCTCTGAAGGTCAATTATACCCGTGATTTTTTTCCGCTGCGTCTCCTCCAGCGTGTTGAGCAAGGCCTCGCCGCTGTCGCCCGTCAGCGAGGTGCTGATGGAATAGTTCTGCTTGCCCATCGCCGGCGCCGTCTTCATCCCGAAACCGCCGAAATACATCCCGTGGCGCTCCGGGCAGAAATAGGTGTCCGCCTCGAGCGACCCCGCGTACCACGCGAACATCTCGCTGGCATAAGTCATTACCGCCACATTCTGGGAATGCGACATACTTCTCTTGTCAAGCTGTTCCGGAATATCCGGCCAGGTGCGTGAATCTCCGAATTTGAGTTTTGCCAGGGCCGCTTTCTGGTCTGAGGAAAGGCTTGAAATTACTTTGCCCATAACCTCGGCGCGCTTGTAGGCAATCACTCCGTCCAGTTCGTAAAGCGACGCGGAGTACTTCAGCACGGCATCATGACTTAGAGCCTTCTTCCCCGAAGGATAATCCCCCTCAAGATTCCTGCGGAACGCTTTTATCAGGGGAAAACGCATCTCTGCGAACTTCTTTATGTCGTTTTCCTGTTCTTTCGCCGCGGAGAGAAGTATGGCTTTCTGACCGTCGTTTAAGATAGCAAGCATATTGCTGGCGATAGTGGTCAGAAACGAGGTGTTGTGCCCGCCGGTCTTCGCGTCAATGTCGCGCATATATTGAAAGCCGAAATAATCCGAGACCTTTCCCGGAGGCAGGAAGGTATCAAAACCAAAATCCCCGGTAATATAGGCAAGTCCGTCAAAAGCGATGGTTTTAAGCTGGGCGTTATCAGAACAGGCCTGCTCAAGCGTGTACCTGCTCCCGCTTCCCGTACCCTTTGAGGCCGCGCCCTGTTTTTTCCCTGAGGCGCTTTTCTCTTCTCCCGCCTGCTTTCCGGGAGGCGGGTCAAGCTGCTTAAGCTTCTCGGGATCAAAACCCGCGTTAGTAATTGCCTGATCTTCCGACGGCCCCCCCATTATTCCGGCTTCCCTCATCGCGCCGTGGATTGCTTTCGCGTCCGCCGCCGTAAGCGTATCAAAAGTGTATTTGGAGAGTATTTCTTTTACCGAAGCTTTCTGCGCGTCGGTCAACGACTGCGCTTCGCCGCGCCCCTCCCGCTCCTGGGCGCCCATAAGCGCCGGCAGGCAAAGGCAGATTGCCGCAAACAAGAGAAAGAATATTTTTTTCATAAATCCTCCGTGAGAAATTCGAAATTCGAAACTCTACCAGACCATAGCGCATTACAAGCAAACCCTGAAGTCTTTAAGCATCCTAACATCTGAGCCTCTGAACATCCAGCTTGCTAAACATCCAATCATCCAAGCATCTAACCATCCAGTTAACTATTTCGCGTCTGACGGACGCGTGTAAATCACGCTCAGCTCCGCGCTGTCCAGTATGCTGCCTTTGATAGCGTCAAGCAAAACCTGCCTGCTGACCTTCTCGGGCGCGATGTTAAATGCTGCTGGAGAAGAAAGCGCGTACACCGTAACAATGTACCTCTTCGGAGTCCCACCTTTTGAGTGCGGCGGCGCAAACTCAGCGCGTCCGTTGACACTGTTATTCCCGAGAATGCCGGCGCCTTTCACATTCTTTGGCAGGCTTGTCGTTTCTACGGGTATGTTATAAAGAACCCAGTACCACTTGGTCATGCCTTCAGGATCAATGTGATGCATTACAAGCGCGTAGCTTCTTGTGCCGGCCGGAGCGCCTTTCCATTCAAGCGGCAGCGTCGCGCTTTCGCCAAAACCGGTGAATTCTTTCGGCAAATTGCCGCCGTCCGTCACTTCCGTGCTGGAAAGAGTGAAATTGCCGCTCTTCGCACATGTAAACACAGGCAGTTTCTCGCCTCCGCCGGAATTTTTCTGTTTCGCCGCGCTGCCTGCAGCCACCTGTTCTGATGGCGGCTTAGGAATTTCACCTGCAATAGCAAGCGTCTTGAGTTTCTCCGCGTCAAAACCTGCTGCGCTTACGGCGCTATCCTCGCCGGCGCCGCCGGTTACCCCGACTTCTCTCATCAGCCGGTGTATCTCTCTTGCTTCGTCAGCGGTCAAAGTCTCACTCTTGTATTTTGAGAGTATGGTTTTTACTGAATCCCTCTGCGCCTGTGAAAGTTCAACCTCCGCTTTTTCTGAACAGCCGGCGGAGGGAAACAACAAGCAGGCGAATACTGTTGCCGCTATGAAGTATTTAAGCCGTTCCATTCTTTCCCCTTTAATCCTGTGCGAACGTCTACTTTTGAGCTTCTCCGAGCATCTTGTCAAATATCGCGGGATTTGAGCCGTAATCCGGCAGCATTTCTTCCATCGCTGAATTAAATGTCAGCCGCAGCGAATCTGCCGGGCGGAATATATAGACGCCTCCAAGGACAACCAGAAAACCGCAAAGCGCCGCTCCCGAAACCGCGAGCCGCCTGCCGTTCTTGCGTCTTGCAGAAAGCACCTTTCCGGCAACAGCGCTGCTCCATTCTTTGCTTGACTGGTTTCTGTCAAGGATTTCATCAAGCTTATTCATTTCTCCCCTCCCCAAGTTCTTTTGAAAAAGCCGCCCGCAGCAGTTCTTTGCCTTTGTGTATCCTGGATTTTACCGTCCCCTGCGGCAGTGAGAGTTTCTCCGCTATCTCGCCGCCTTGCATTCCTTCCGAGTACAACAGCATGATGGTCCTGTACCTCAGCGGCAACTGCCCTATCTTTTCCGGAATCCCGCCAAGCAGTTCAACCGGAAGTTCCTCATCCGCAGTCTCGCCGGCGGGCGGTCCGCCAAAGAACAGGAAATCCCTTTTCCGTTCCGCCCTCTTCAGGCGGTAATTCATTCTAATTGATTCGTTTCGCGCGATTGTGTACAGCCAGGTGCTCAGCTTCGCCCTCTTCTCAAAACCGCCCTTCACAAGACTCCTGAAGGCCCTGAGATAGACTTCCTGCACCACATCATCAACGGCGTGCCTGTAGTGCTCGAAGAGGTGAGTCCTTATTGCCGAGATGACAACGGCTTTTGTTTCTTCCACTATCGCCGTAAACTCTTCGTTCGTCACCGTTATTTTCCGGCCGGGCCCGGTTCTGGCGCGAGCTCCTTAAGCAATTTAGAGAGCTTTTGCTTCTGCTCAGCGTTAAGCAGGGCATGAAACTTGGCGAGTTCCAGGACCATAAACCTGCGAAGTTCTTCGCGTTTTTCCGAAGCCGAATCCAGCACCTTGTTTATCTTTGCCGGATCTATTTTATCC
>CAIWRR010000068.1 GCA_903915125.1 Candidatus Firestoneibacteriota bacterium
AAATCCCTTTTCCCTGTAAGCAAGCAGCGAGGTCTCGCCGTGCCGCTTGGAAAGCTTGCTCCTGTCGGCTCCGAGTATCATCGGCAGGTGCGCGAACAGGGGAGCTGTAAATCCCAGTGCCCGGTAAAGCAGGACCTGTCTTGGCGTATTTGAGAGATGATCCTCTCCGCGGATAACATGGGAGATCCGCATCTCCGCGTCATCGATAACGACCGCGTAATTATAAACAGGGACGCCGTCCGGCCGGGCAATTACAAAATCTCCTATCTGGTCGGCGTTAAAAACCACCTTACCCCTGACCAGGTCTTCAAATTCAACCAGGCCGGGCTCAACCTTGAACCTGACTGCGTATCTTTCCGTCTTTTTCCTTTGCTCCGCTTCTTCTTTTGAAAGCGCGCAGCATTTCCTGTCATACTTGGGAACCAGGCCCTTTTCTGTTGCGGCTTTTCGCTTAAGGTCCAGCTCCTCTTCGGAGCAAAAGCAGGGATACGCCTTGCCTTCTTCGAGAAGCCTGTTCATGTATTTGTCATAAAGCGTCAGGCGCCTCATCTGGGTGTAGGGGCCTAATTCGCCTTTTTCTATAGGGCTTCCGTGTTCATCCCTTCCGAAATAGCCCTCATCCCAGTCAATACCAAGCCACTTCATGGAATCAACAATCACCTGTACGGCTTCGGGAGTGGATCTTTCCCTGTCGGTATCTTCTATGCGAAGTATCAGCGTGCCGCCGCAATTCCTCGCGAAAAGGTAATTGAAGAGCGCGGTGCGCGCGTTGCCTATATGCATATGTCCCGTGGGAGACGGGGCAAAGCGTACTCTTATTTTATTTTCCATTTCATTATCCTATACCTTTAGGGCCTAAAACACAAGGAAGGCTTTCCGTATGCCGCCTACTTCTTTCCGCCTTTCTTAAAAAACTGCGGAAGCCATTGCTTGTGAGCCTCAAATAGTTCGGCGATTATTTTTTCAATGGTATCAAGATCACGGTGCGCGGGATGAGCCATTGCTGCCTGGAGGACAAGCTTCCTGTCGCCTGTCAGCCCGGCTTCTACCGCGAGGGTTGCTGATTCATGGGCGCTGCGGACAATTCCCTGCAGAGCGAAGGGCAGCGGGCCGGCCGCGATCGGCAGCGCGCCGTTGCTGCCGAGAGCGCAGGTAACTTCGACAACCGCGTCTTCCGGAAGATTAGGAACCGCGCCCTGATTTCTTACATTCACAACCTCAAGGCGTCGGGTGTCGTTCGCAACATCATTCAACACGCCGATAGCCTGGTCTCCGTGCGCGGAATCCTCAACATCGTGAGCCGAGATGCTCGCGCGCTTATTTTTCAGCTGTTCCCTTATCTCCTGCCTTTTCTTGGCTCCAAGTTCTTTGAGCCAGTCGGACCGGTGCTGGAAGCCGGGAGCAAGGTGGTGATCCAGCGTTTTGCGAAGCGCGTAGTAGTAACGGGTGTAATAAACGGAACCCGGCAGTATGCCGTAGTAACGGTAAAGCCGGATAGCGTCAACCTGGACTTCGTCAAGCGCGGCTCCCGCTTCGCTCTGATACCCCGCCGAGGCGGAAAGATCGGCTTTCTCTATCAACTTTTCAAGCAGGCCTTCTTCGTACAAGTCCCTGCCTTCGTGAAATATTTTCAGCGCCCAGGTGCAGTGGTTTACGCCTGAAACAAACGCCTCCACTTCTCCGGCCCTGGCTGTAGGGATTTTAAGCAGCTTGCAGATAAGCCACTTCACGCCGTAAACGCCGTCGCAGAGCCCGAGGGATCTCTCGTGCCCCTCGCGAAGCGAAACCGCGGTCACCATACTTGTCGGATTTGTATAATTTATCAGCCACGCTTTCGGGCAGTTTTTCCTTATACGCCTTGCGAGATGCGCGACTTCCGGTATGCAGCGCAGCGCCATAAATATCCCGCCGACCCCGACCGTTTCAATGCCCAGTTCCCCGAACTTTTCCGGAAT
>CAIWRR010000069.1 GCA_903915125.1 Candidatus Firestoneibacteriota bacterium
TTCGAAGGATTTCAATGTTTCCAGGTCCTTGGGGCCGCTTTCAAGCGGGTTGCCGTAGACGCCAAGCGCGCTTATTATAACTCCGCTGTCTCCGAGAACCTCTTTTATCTCAAGAGCTGTTTTTTTCAGGTCCAGCGCAAGAACGCTGCTTCCGCAATGCAACTGGAAGCTTTCAAATCCCAGGGGCAGCAACGCCTTGACGCGCGCGGCCGAGGGAGCGGTCAAGGTGCCTATCCGGATTATTTCATTGGTGAACCTTGCCATAAATGTTCTCCTTTTGCGGAAGAAACTGCAGTATTTCTGAAGTTTACTATTATCAGGCATATTCTGCAATCACAATATTAGGCCGTTTTCCCGTTCCTGTAACACCAAAATGATAATGTCCTAATTGGCCAATATAGAAATGTCCTAATCTGATATAGTGCCTCATGGAGGCACTATGACAGAAAAGGATGAAATAACAATGAGCCAAATGGAATTATCGAGATTGCATGCCATACACCAAGTACTTGACGGGAAGATTAAGCAGGTAGAAGCGGCAGAGAAACTAGGTTTGAGCGATAGACAGATACGACGAATAATCAGAGCTGTAAGAGCAGAAGGCGATAAAGCAATCGCTCATGGCCTAAGAGGCAAGCCATCACACCGGAGAATAGACCAAGCCGTCAAAAACAGAGTACTGAACCTCTACGAGAAAAAGTACCCTGACTTTGGTCCAACATTCGCAGCAGAGAAACTTGAAGAACTGGACGGAATCAAGTTAAGTGACGAGACATTGAGGCTGTGGCTGATAGAAAAAGGTCTCTGGGAGAAGCGCAAGAGCCGCAAGCACAGGCACTGGAGAAAGAGAAGCAGTTGTTTTGGGGCGATGGTCCAGTTTGACGGCTCCCACCATGACTGGTTTGAAGGTAGAGGGCCAAAGTGTGTTCTGATGAATTTCATAGATGATGCAACAAATCAGAGATTTGCAAGGTTTTTTGAGTATGAAGGTGTGATGCCGGCAATGGAAATACTGAAGCTGTATATTCAGAAAAATGGAATACCACAAAGCATATACCTTGATCGTCATGCCACATACAAATCACAGGCTAAACAGACAATTGAGGACGAGTTAGAAAATAAACAGGCAATGAGCCAGTTTGAAAGAGCGGCGGCAGAACTCGGCATCAGGATAATTCATGCTAACTCGCCTCAGGCAAAAGGCAGAGTCGAGAGAGATTTCAAGACACAACAGAATAGACTGGTCAAGGAGATGAGGTTGGAAGGAATCAATGACATTGATGGCGGTAATAAATATCTGCCAAGATACCTGATGAAACACAACCGGCGGTTCAGAGAGGAGGCCGAGAATCCGACAGATATGCATAGGGCGGTGCCAGAAGGACTTGATCTGGATTCAATATTGTGCGTAAAAACCATAAGAACATTAAAGAACGACTTCACAGTGCAATACGACACCAAGTTCTTTCAGGTGTTAAATAACGTGACCGGGAAGAAAGTAATCTGCGAAGAGGATTTAAGAGGTAGATTCAGAATAACCTACAATGGGAAAGAATTGGCATACAAGGAAATTGAACGCCCAACGGCGAGATCAAAGAAGCCGAGGATACGATATGGTTCTAAGGCACATAAACCGCCGATGTCGCACCCGTATAAAAGCAGGATGTTTAATGAGAGAGTAGCCAGGGATACCGCAAGGGCAGAAATTAAAGCAATGAACTTAAAACAAGCACCAGAGCTGGCCTTAAAATCATAAAAACAGGACATTTCTACTTTGGTGGCAATAGGACATTTCTATTTTGGCTTGACACTGTTCCCCTTTCCGCTTGTCTTTCCCGCCTATATTCTGGTATAATTCCTATTCATTCCGCCTAAAAAGCGGGAAAGTGCGTCAAAAACCCTTGTAAATCAAGCCCGGGGCCATAGCTCAAATGGATAGAGCAGCGGTTTCCTAAACCGCGCGCTGGAGGTTCAATTCCTCTTGGCCCCACCAA
>CAIWRR010000070.1 GCA_903915125.1 Candidatus Firestoneibacteriota bacterium
CTTGAGCTTGCAACAGGCAAAGCCGCGTGGAACGCTAAGGATATCGGCAAGGGCTCTGTCACTTACGCCGACGGAATGCTCTACACCTTGAGCGAGCGCGGAAAACTGGCGCTGGTGGAGGCCTCCCCTTCCGCGGAAAAGATTGTAAGTTCCTTCCAGGTGCCGGCTGAGGGCTCCAAGGACCCGTTCTGGGCGCACCCGGTGGTAATAAACGGCGTGCTCTATGTAAGGCACGGCGGCAATCTCTTTGCGTATTCAGTGAAAAAATAGAGTAAGACAGGGGGCCGGGAAACCGGCCCCTTTTAGCATCCAAAGGACATCTCATGAAAAAAACCGCAATCCTCATCCTCGCCTTATCCTTCTCAGCCCTGCTTTTTTCCGGAGACTGGCCAAATTTTCGGGGCCCTGACTTCGACAACAAATGCAAAGAGACCGGTTTACTTTCCAAATGGCCAAAAGAAGGACTGAAACTTAAATGGAAATTCGAGGATTGCGGCAACGGCTTTTCTTCGGTCTCGGTGAAAGACGGAATGATATACACGGCCGGCGATTTCGGGTCCTACTGCAAAGTTATCGCGCTCGATATCAACGGCAACAAGAAATGGGAGGCCAAAAACAGCCAGGCCTGGAGTTCAAGCTGGGAAGGCTCGCGATCCACTCCGACCGTAAGCGACGGGATTGTCTATCATATGAACGCGGTCGGCGTCGTCTCCGCCTATAAAGTTTCTGACGGGTCTCCTGTCTGGTCAGTCAATGTGGAAGACACCTACGACGGTAAGATTGGCAAATGGGGATATTCCGAGAGCGTCATTGTGGCGGACAACAAAGTCATCTGCGAGCCGGGCGGGGCGCTCGGCGTTATCGTGGCACTGGACAAAAAGACAGGAGCCCAAATCTGGGCTTGCACCGGGCTAAAAGATATTCCAAGCTACTCTTCCGCGACAATCGCGACCATTGCGGGAATCAGGCAGGTTGTTGCTTTCACGGGAAATAACGCAGTCGGGATTGATATTGAGACCGGGAAACTCCTCTGGTCTTTCAAGCACGAGACCAAGCCCGCGGTAAACGCCGCGGTGCCGCTCGTATATGAAGATTTGGTCGTTGTCTCAAGCGGCTACGGCAGGGGAACCGAGTGTTACAAAGTTGATCCCAAAGCCGGCACGGCGGTGAAAGTTTGGGACTCAACCTTTGACAACCATCACGGCGGCCTCGTGGAAGCGAATGGCTGCATTTACGGCGCGGGTGACCGGGCGGCGGGCTGGTGGTGCGTTGACATTAAGACCGGCGCGCTAAACTATGTTGAAAGGGGCGTCGGCAAAGGTTCGGTGCTTTTTGCGGACGGGATGCTCTACACCTTGAGCGAGAACGGGAAATTGGCGTTGGTTCCGGTTGACACTAAAGAACACAAAGCGGCAAGCCATTTCACCCTGCCGAAGGAAGGCAAGGGCAGCTTCTGGGCTTATCCGGTAATTTCAAACGGCGTACTCTATATTCGCCATGATAATTTTCT
The DNA here is from genome assembly GCA_903915125.1 of Candidatus Firestoneibacteriota bacterium. Lineage (GTDB taxonomy): Bacteria > Oederibacteriota > D2-FULL-39-29 > D2-FULL-39-29 > CAIOVX01 > CAIOVX01. The sequence goes on from CAIWRR010000070.1 coordinate 1,511, forward strand.
CTACGCCTACAGCGTGGTCGGAGGATGATGATGATGAAGAAACTGTTAATGACTGCCGTTGCCGCGGGCCTGCTTATGATTCTGGGAGGCTGCTCCCTGGCGCCCGAAAAATACACGGCGGAGGATTTTGAGAATGTAAAGATAACCCTAAATAAACCCACCGTCTCCGAAATAGAGAAGGCTTACAGCCGACTTCCCGCTCGCGGCATGGTGATGGTCAACACCCCTTTTATCTACCTTTCGGGCGTGCTCTTTAAGCTTGAGGGCGCGGGTTTTATAGGAATGACCGTTGATGTTTCAGCCAATAACGCCTCGATTATCGCCTACAAAGGAAAAGAAGGCGATTGCCGCGAAACCGGAAGAAGCGCCACTCCAAAACTGAATTTTGCGGTTGCCGCGCTGGATGACGCGGACCATTTGCTTTATAAATCCACCAGAATTTGCGAAAAGACCGCCATTATCTATTCCACAAGCCTTTACAGAAATTTTGCCGGTGTGACCGGGCAGGACCCGGCGCTTGCGGCAAAGAACGAGAAGGCTCCCTTCCTCTGCACCACAGCCGAAGACAAGGCGGCGGAACTATCAAAGGGCGTGACCGGCAAAGCAGAAAAACCGGAGCAGGGAATATTTTACAAGGGCCCGTTTAAACTTCTGATAACCAAAGACGGCACGGTAATCAGGCGGGGAAAAGGTTTGATGGTCTCAAAAAAAACCGCGGAAGGGCTCCTCAAGGACAACTGTGTGAAAGTGGCGATAAAGCAGGAGAAGAAATCTCCGTTGAAATTCACTCCGCTAAACTACGCGGACAAATACAAGACGATGGGAAAGGATTTTTTAGCGTCAAATATGCAGATTGGGAGCTTTGAGGGAACGTTTTAGCAAGAAGGTTGGAAGGTTAGAGGGTTGGATGGTCAGAAGGATGTAGCCCCTATATCGCATCCAACGTCCGAGCTTCTGAACATCCAATCCTCTGAGCCTCAGTTTTAACAGCGGAGGCGCAAGAGCTGTAGAGCAAAAAGGCAAATACTAAACACTAAATTCTAAACAAAAAGCAATAAAACAAGAAGTAAGGCAAAAAGAAAAACTCGTCTAAGACGGATTTAGTAAACCTGCTTAAGCTTATGGAGTGAATCGACCACGTCGATTCGCCTGGCGCGCCGACACGGTCGGCGCACTCCATAATCCATGAGTTCTTAATTAGTAATCCACGGAGCGGCGGGCAGATGGCAGAGGAGCGGATGCGCGGAGGCGCAAAAGCGGCAGACCAAAAAGGCAAGCACTAATAAATATAGGGGCTACATCCTTCTGCGCATCTGCGCATCTGAACTTCTGAGCATCATATTTGCACTTTCCTGTAAACCTCGATATTCATTTCCGTCATCTTCTTAACGCTGTATCGGCTCTTTACGCTTTCCCTTCCGGCTTCGCCCAAAGAATCGGCAAGCGCGGGTTCATCGTTGAACTTCTTAAGAATTGCGGAAAGGCCCCTGATGTCCCCCGGCTTGTAGAGCAGCCCGCCTCCGGTGTTTTTGACTATATCGCTGTACGCGCCGTGGCCGGGAAGCGCGACCGGGATTCCCGCGGCAAGGGCTTCAAGAGCGGCAATGCCTTTTGATTCGGGGAATAAACTCGGGACGGAGAAGACGGAGCACCCCGCGAAGAATTCTTTTTTAGCGGCAAACTCAAGGCGGCCGAGATATTTAAACCTGTCCTCAATTCCCGCCGCTTTGGCTTTTCTCCGGACCGCTTCAAAGTACGCCTTTGATTCGCCGTCCAGTATCTCTCCCCCCGCCAGAAGCTTCGCGTCCGCCTTATGCTCTTTTACCAGGATGATAAAGGCGCTGAGAAGCTCGTCAAAACCCTTTGCCTTGTTCAGTTTGGAGAGAAACCCGACGGTAAAGGGGGTTTTCCTCCTCTTTATGCCTTCATAAAGCGCGGAATTAACAGAGGGATTAACAGCAATAATATCTTCGGCTTTACGCCCCAGGAAATCAGACATTATCTTCGAGTATTCACCGGAGTGGGAAATAAAAGCGTCCACGGCAAGCACATTTTTCCTCAAGGCTTCTATTGAGCCGGTCCTGTAAGGCTCGCCGAGCAGCGAGATAAAGGCCTCTTCCCCCATCAGCTGGCAGATTACAGGCGCCTTTAATTCCCTTTTTATCTCCGGCGCCAGCGCCGAGAGCATTGAGTTTGAAAGCACGCAGACGTCATAGGGCGCTGACTTTTTCAATTCTTCCATAACGCCGGCAAGATCAAGCGCCTGATTGCCGTCTTTTCCTTTTAAAACCGAGAGAGTCATCTCGCCAAGCTGAACCGGGCTCACATCCATGCCGAAACCAAGCGCGAAATTGACCACAGAGGGTGACTCAAAAAGCTTGCTTAACGCAAGCGGCCTTCTACGGAAGAACGCGAACTTCTGGCGGAGATAGGTATTAATGCCGCTGTAATGAATTTTTTTTACCGGAAGCGGAGGAGCGTCAAAATCAACGGAGAGCGGAGTGTACATATCAATAACTTTCACATTATGCCCGGAATCAATCAGGGACTGGATGAGCAGGATGTCGTGGAGGCAGGAGCCGCAGTAGCTTTTTCCGGCGCCAGCGGTAATAAAAGCGATTTTCATAAAAGAACCTCAATTGAACTAAGTCGTTTATAACGTTTATAAGGTTTATAACGTTTGTAACGTAAAACAAACCATGGACAGGATTTGGCGGTTTACGTTATAAACGTTACGAACGTTAAGAACGTTACAAACCATCTTTTTTTATCGTCACCGCCGCCGTCGGGCATCTTACGGCAACCTCTTTCGCAACCAATTTCATCGCTTCGCTCATCTTTGCTCCGAGCGGCGCGCCCATCTTAATCGTAAATCCCCTCCCGATGAAAGTCAGGCCGAGCTCATCCTTATGCTGTTCAGTAATTTTAACGCAGATGCCGCAGGCAATGCACTTCCCGGGCTGGTAAACAACGAGAGGATGCGAAGCGTCCTGCGCGAACTTCCTTCTTTCCCCCTGGTACTTCAGCCGGTCAGCGCCGTATTCTTCCGAGATCCGCTTCAGGCGGCAGCCGCGGAGCTTCCTGCAGTCACAGCGCATGCACCTTGCGGCCTCCTTTAAGGCCTCGTCATCGGTGAAGTTTTTCCTCGCCTCACCCGGATTTTCCTTTAGCTGCTTGCCGTCAACCGAGCCCCCTAATACTCGCTTTTCGGTACTTATGCCTGTCATCATCTCAGAAAGTTCCGCTTCGCTGAGAGCTCCCATCCTGACTGAAAAGAGCTTCTTGTTCTTTCCGGGAGTTCCCTGGAGGAGAAAACCTGCCATTATCTTCGCCGCGCTCCTGCCTGAGGCAACGGAGCGAACGGCCAGGCCGGTCTTTAAAACGCAATCCCCGCCGGCGAAAACCCCGAAGACCGAGGTCATCATCGTTTCTTTTCCCGCAACGACTCCGCTCTTTCCGGTTTCCAGCCCCTCTGCCTTAAGCGCCGCCAGGTCTTCCGGTTTCGCGCCGGTGGCTATATAAACCGCCTGGTATTCCTTTAAAAGCTGAGCAATATGCAGTTCTTTGCCAAGTTTCTTCCCGTGTTCAAATTTAACTCCGATATCCGATATTACGCCTATTTCAGCGTCAAGCACGGAATCCGGAAGCCGCTCTTTTGAAATTGCGTACCTGAGGTTTCCTCCCGTTTTTTCCTGACCGTCAAAAACCGTGACCTCAATTCCTTCCTGCCTCAGATAATACGCGCAGGTAAGCCCGGCAGGGCCCGAGCCGATAACCGCCGCCTTTTTCCCGGTACTTTCTTTTACTTCCGGGTGGTAGGGAACTTTGCTTGCCAGGTCTCTGTCGGCCGCGAAACGCCGCAAGTGACATATAGCCACCGGCTCGTCAACTTTCGCGCGCCTGCAGTTTTTCTCGCAGATTTCCGGACAGATGCGCCCAAGCACTGCCGGAAGCGCAACGCTCTTTTTTATAGTCTTTATCGCCTCGCCAAATTTACCGTGAAGGATCTCGTTAATAAATTTCGGGGATTCAATGTTCGCGGGGCAGCCGAGGCGGCAGGGGCCTTCGCAATCCCCGTTATGGTCGGAGAGCAGAAGCTCCAGAGCGGCCTTTCGGGCGTCCGTCACCTTTCTGCTGTTGGTGGTAATGACCATATCCGGTTCAATCTTCGCGGTGCAGGAGGGGATGAGATGCTTCTTTCCCTCAACCTCAACAACGCAGACAAAGCAGGAAGTAATTGCGCCTATGGCTTTGTAATAACAGAGCGTCGGTATTTTTATACCGGCGGCCTCGGCGGCCTCAAGAATGGTAGCGCCCTCTTCGACGCTTATTTTCTTCTTGTCTATCTCTATGGTTAAATTGTTTGCCATTGTTTTTACGCCCTGTCAACCGCGTCGGATTTACAAACTGCCTTGCAGGTATCGCACTTGATGCATTTCGTCTGGTCTATCTCGTGTTTCTCGTAGGGTTTAAAGGCTATCGCATCTCCCGGGCAGTTCTGCGCGCAGAGAGTGCAGCCGATACACTTGTCGTTAATGTTGTATTTAATCAGCGCTTTGCATTTTCCGGCGGGACATTTGCCCTTGATATGGGC
>CAIWRR010000071.1 GCA_903915125.1 Candidatus Firestoneibacteriota bacterium
ATACCTGGTTTAAGCCGGTATCCTTTTTTGTTTTGTTTAGAATTTAGTGTCCGGCGATAGCCGAGATCTCGCCCGCAGGCGGACTTCGAATTTGCCTTTACTCTACTCCCATTTTCTTAAGATTATCCAGGCTCTTCTTTACGCAGGCAAACGGGTCTTCGCCGTTGCAATTGTCCTGCTCGACATAATAGAATTCTGTGCCGACTTCCTTGAGCGCTTTGAGAATAGACTTCCAGTTCATGTTGCCTTCGCCGACAGGAAGCATAATACGATCTTTGCCCTTTACCCCCATCTCTTTCAGGTGTACTATCGGCGCGCGGCCTTTCATCTTCAGGATCCAGTCCGCCGGATCCCCGCCTCCCGACTGTACCCAGTAAACGTCAAGTTCAGACTGCAGAAACTTTGGATTGGTTTCGCCGTAAATAATATCAATTCCGCGTATCCCGCCGAGATTTTCAAACTCAAAGTCGTGGTTGTGATAAGTTAGGACAACGCCCGCTTTGGCAAGTTTTTCACCCGCCGCGTTTGCATCGCGCGCGACTTTTTTGTAGCCCTCTATTGTCCTCATCTCTTCCGGCAGATGAGGAATGGCCGCGGTGGTATAACCCATTATCCTGCAATCCTCTATGAAAGCGTCTGTTTCCTTCGTGATTCTGTCATACTTATCATGCACTGAATTTGAAATAAGACCTGCATCTTTCACGAGCTTGCTGAGTATTTTTGCATCACTGACTCCGCAACCTGAAATCTGGACGATATCATAGCCTATACCCTTAACTTTTTTCAGCGTCTCCGCGATATCTGCCTCCGTCTTAAGATGCTCCCTCAAAGTGTAGAGCTGCAAACCTACTTTCTTTTTCATATTATTATTCCTCCTTGCGGCCAAAGACTCGGCCGGTTAGTCTTACGCTTTTTCCCTTTTCTCGCCCGAGAGAACATTTGACAACGCCACCAGGCCGGGTATGTCTATCTCTTCTGGCCTTGCCTCCGGCTTTATGCCGCAGGCGGCGAGCGCCTTTTCTATTGCTTCCCTGCTTAGGCCGATGTCCTGCAAACTTCCTCTTAGCATCTTGCGCCTGTGTTGAAAACCCGCGCGCACCATCTCCCTGAAGAACGCCTCATTATTGCACCTGAATGTCGGCTTAGAGGGGATATCCAGGCGCAGTACGGCTGAATCAACATCCGGTTTTGGGTGGAACGCCGCTGCCGGTATCAACCGCATAAATCTGGCGGCAGCCGCGAACTGCACCATTACGGTCAGGACTCCGTATATCTTGCTCCCGTGCTCGGCCGTGATCCTGTCGGCAAGTTCCTTTTGAACCGTAAGCACGGCAGTCGTGAAATACTCGCGGTTTTCAAGTATCTTGAAAATAATCGGCGTGCTGATGTAGTAGGGGATGTTGGCAATGAGCTTGCTTTTTTTGGGAAGAAGCGCCGGAATATCCAGTTCAAGGATGTCTCCTTCAATTATTGTCACATTCGGGTTATCCTTGAATTTTTCTTTGAGATACAAGACCAGCTTCTTATCAATTTCCACGGCAATTACTTTGCAAAAGGAAGCGATTATTCCGGTCAAGGTTCCCTTGCCCGGGCCTATCTCCAAGACCGTATCTTCAGGCTTAACCGCGGCGGCATTGACAATGCTCCGGAGTATTCCGGTATCGGACAGGAAGTTCTGCCCGAACATTTTCTTTGGATGGAAGTGCTTTAGTTCGCTGATAAAAGCTCCTTTAAACGACTTAATTATATTACATTACAAAATCTAATACAACAGCACCCGTTAGAGCAAGATCCTTACTCATCTTTGTAATCACACTATTTTAAAACTTTAGAAGAAGTGTAAGCAGCGCCCCGCACGCCGGAAGCAGCAACAACCACAGGTACATTCCGGAAATACCGCCCGCAAGCCCCGCCAGAAAACCGGCGAACTGGGTGAGAATGCCCGCAACACCCCAGGTCAGACCTATCACCGCGCCCCCGGCAACTCCCGCATTTCCCGGGAGGTGCTTAAAGGAACGGCTAACCAGCGCGGGGAAAGAACAGAGGCTGAATGCCCCTGTCAGGGGGATAAATATCAGATACCAGGGATATGGCATATAGATAAAACATACCATTGATACAATTCCCAGCAGTTGCGACGCTACAACCAGCGTTTTCAACCCGTGTTCTTTAACGAATCTCCCGGCAATGATTCCTCCAATTGAACCTGGGATAACGAAAAAGAAAGTATAAAGCCCTTTTCCAAGTTCTCCGAACCCGCGCAGGGCAAGAAATGACGGGAGAAAAGTATTTACCAGCGACTGGAAGGAAACAACGAGCGTAACAACCGCGAGCATTGAAATGAATTCAGGGATTTTGTTTAACTGTTTGAATTCCCGGACCGAAGCGGCGCGAGTTTCATCCTGCCTGCCGCTTACCGTATCTTTCTTTGCCAGCAGCATAACAGATGCCGCCAATCCAGGGATGATACCTATTAAAAGCCCCGGCAACTTAAAAAAATGAAGCAGTGCGCCGCAGCCGAGCGCCCCGAGAGCAAATCCGGTTGTGCCGCCGGCAAGGAAGATGGAGGCCGAGAGTTCCTTCTTTTCCCCCCCTGAGCTTCTGGCAATATGCGTCGCTTCAGGGTGAAACGCTCCGATAGACAGACCGGCAAGCCCGAGGAAGAGGGCTCTAAGAAAGTAGCTGTCTATGAAAATAAAGGTGCCGGCAAATAGCGCCGCGCCAAGCGGCGCGAGCCAAAGCAGCGATTTTTTTGTTTTGTCAAAATAGTGGCCGAAAAAAGGCTGCGGGAAATTGCCCAAGAGCGCCATTATAGCCGGGAAAGAAGCCGCGAGTTGTATGCCGTATTGCCCTGACAGCATTGGGAGAAGAATAGGTATCCAGCCGCCGTAGGAATCCGTAACTATATGGGCAAGGGTTATTAGAGTGAGGCGTTTCTTATCCAAGCTCAGCTCTTGCCTTTGGATTTGCGGAGGGTTTCAAGTTCCTTCTGGAGACGAGCGACTTTTTGAAGCAGGGGGTCAGGCATTCCGGTGTGGTCAAAACTCATCTCAAGCGCCACTTTTTTGCCTTTGTGTTTAACGACACGCCCGGGAACTCCAACAACTGTGGAATGCGCAGGAACTTCCCGAAGGACTACGGCATTGGCGCCAATGTAACTGTGATCGCCAATCTTAATATTTCCAAGCACTTTGGCGCCGGATCCGACAACGATGTTGTTTCCAAGCGTCGGATGGCGCTTTCCCGTCTCTTTTCCCGTGCCGCCGAGAGTCACTCCCTGAAAAAGCGTCACATTATCTCCGATTATTGCCGTCTCTCCTATAACAACACCCATCCCGTGATCAATAAAGAAGCCTTTGCCTATAACGGCACCCGGGTGTATCTCAATGCCTGTCAAAAACCTTCCGGCTTGAGAGATAAATCTGGGAAAAAACGGCAGGCGGAGCTGCCAGAGAAAGTGAGCTATCCTATGCAGGAAAATGGCATAGAGGCAGGGATACAGAACAATCTCTATATACCTGGCCGCCGGATCATTACGTATTATGGCTTTAATATGGGATATCATAGCTCAACATTATACCAAAAAAACAAGCACTAAGCACTAAATTCGAAATAATGGGGAAAAATCAGAGGGAAGCGGCTAATTCTCTATCTTTACTTCAATGGGGTCGGTGGATTCGCCTTCCAGCTTTCCTTTGCCGATAGTCGTTATTTTATAGTAGTAAGTCTGCCCGGGTTTCAGTTCAAAATCTATTATGCTGTTTTCTTCCGTGGATTTTATCTTCTTGTAATTCCCCTTCTTCCTGATATGCCTGAATACCTGGTAGCCAGAAACAGCTGCAGACTTCACAGGCTCCCATGACATTTTAAGCGCGTTGAGTTTGAACTCCGTTTTGACCCCGGTAACGGCGGCAAGATCGGTCGGCGCCGCGAAGACCTCGCACTTCGGCGACATATCGCCGTTCTTATTTACGGCCCTTATGTTATAGCAATAAGTCGTGTTATTGACCAGCCCGCGATCCTGATAGGAAACGGCGTCCTTCTTTAGCTCTGCAAGCTTCTCCGGTTCTGCTCCGCCGCCCGCAATGGAACGATAGAGCAGGTAGCCCGTGACATCATCCGCGGCGCTTGCCGTCCACGAGAGCGTTATTCCCTTGTCAAGTTTTTGCGCGGCGAAGATCTTCACCTGCTCAGGGACGGGAGGCGTGGTCTTGAATGAAACTTCCTTTGAAGCCGTATTTCCGCTTGAATCCGTAACGGTGATTTTTACTTTGTATTCCGTGTCCGGGGTAAGGTCAGGCATATTGAGCCTTGCCTTCTTGAAAAAAGAATCTGTCTCCTTAACTTCCGCCTCCGCTCCGGCGGCAGCGTATTCCACTTTTACTCTCACGAACTTGTCCGATTCCGCCAGGACTCTCCAGAAAGTGTCCGGATTATCGGAACCCTTGACCAATTCTATTTTTGTAATCACCGGCTTTACGGTATCTTTCAGTCCAAGGCTTTTTGAAGGGGTATATAAAGGGTCGCCGATAAATGTCATCATCCA
>CAIWRR010000072.1 GCA_903915125.1 Candidatus Firestoneibacteriota bacterium
CGTTATTCTGATATCCCCGTTTGGAAGTTTTTCAGTTGAAATACCCGCAGCATTGACATTGTATAATTTTATTTTTGTAACATCTTTAAAATAGGCGGTGCCTTTGAAGGCAATCATATTCGCCTCGGTCATTTTATAACTTATCCCGGTCCAGGCCTCTATGCCTTCGCTGCTTTTTATCAGATTCGCGACCGCGGTCTTCATCGTTTCTTTTTCGTCCTGCTCCGCGCCAAAAGAAAGGCCTTTCATCATTTCCGTTTCAACTGTCATCTTCCCTGACCCGTCCGGATTCAATATCAACACTCTTTTATATTGAAAACAACCTGAAAGCAGAAACGCACTTAAAAGAAGTAAAATTAACTTTTTCATATATCTCCTTTTATCAATTACTGATTGCTGATTAACAATTAAAGCAGAAAAAGATTCCTCGCTAAAAATTCTTCATTTTTTCATGTCCTGTTTGACACAACCTCAGCTTTTCGTCAGTTTCTCCGCCACAAAGCGGAGTTATAGTCAAATGTTGTGTATGAGGTAAAACAGCGGCGTATCCTGTATAATGAATTTGCGAAATAACATTACAAGGAGGAACGCCGCTATGAAAAAGTATAACAATAGAAAGGAAACAATGCAAGAGGAAAAAAGTGCAACACTGGAGGAGATAATCCTCGCAGGTGCAGTAGAAAATGTAAAGATGGTATTGGAGCAGGAAAGAGGCGACTATTTAAGGGCAAAAGCGCGCCTACAAACGACAGATGGAAGCCAAGCCATAGTAGGAAACGGATATAGCCCAAAACGAATGGTAATGACCGCAGCCGGCTATATTCCGGTAGAGGTTCCGAGGACACGAAACAGGTGTGGTATCATTGATAAAGACGGAGGCTTGGAGAATTTCAGCAGTAAGATACTACCGCCCTATGCCAGGAAAACGGTGTCTATGGAATATACTCTACCGTTGCTATATCTTGGTGGATTATCGACAAAAGATTTTGCGCCGGCCCTGGTAAAGATTTACGGCGACAAAGCTCCCGGACTATCATCGAACACGATATGCAGGATGTTAAAGGTTTGGGAGAAAGAAATAAAGGTATGGAAAAGCCGGGATTTAAAAGAAAAAGAATATTGTTATGTGTGGGTGGACGGTATCCATTTTGGAACCCGAGGGGACAAAGAAGACACATGTGTCCTTGTAATCATGGGAGCAACAAAAGATGGGCGGAAAGAGCTGATAATGGCAGAATCCGGCTATCGAGAGAGTACGGAGTCGTGGTTAGCATTGCTGCGTAAACTTAAAGATCAAGGTATGAGAGTGCCAAAATTATTCATCGGAGACGGAGCCCTTGGTTTCTGGGCAGCAGCAAGACAGGCATACCCTGGAGTTAAAGAGCAAAGATGCTGGGTGCACAAGAAAGCAAACATTTTGGACAAACTGCCAAGGTCCCAACAGGGACAGGCAAACACAAAGATCGATGAAATATTTCTTGCAGCATCAAAGAAAGAAGCCTTGGAGAGTTTTGATCTGTTTGTGAAGACATATGAGGACAAGTATCCGAAGGCGGTCGAGTGTTTGGTCAAAGACAAGGAACATTTGCTGACGTTCTATGATTTCCCGGCAGCGCATTGGGTGCATATTAGGACAACCAACCCGATTGAGTCAACATTTTCAACGGTGAGATTGAGAAGCGACAAGACCCGTGGAAACTGGTCCAGCAAGAAGACCGAGATGATGGTGATAAAGCTGCTACAAAAGGCAGGAAGCAGATGGAAAAAGCTACGCAAGGCCGCTGAGGTATTAAAAGTAATGTTAGGTGTAATATATTTTGACGGGAAAGAGCAGAAGGCCGCCTAACCGGCTCTTGAGGATCAGGCACCAAGAGCAGACCTGTAAGTGTCAGTGGCGGGACAAAAGAATGCACCAGAACGAAACGTGGTGAGGAATATTTAGGCTAAAGATCCAAAATCTGAAAAAAGGAGGTTGCTGGTGGGTTGGATACGCTGCTCAAGCCCATACACAACTCTTGACATTAAC
>CAIWRR010000073.1 GCA_903915125.1 Candidatus Firestoneibacteriota bacterium
AACGACAGTCGTGCCGTATACCTGAGCGAAGCGAATGGTATACGGGTCGTTGCGCCAAGGTGCCTCGCAAGAACTTTTAGATTGCGACGACTAAGTCGTCGCGCCAGGGTGCATCGTCATTGACGATGCACTCCATAATGGTTTAAACCTCTGCCCCTCCGTCCACCGCTCCGCGGATTACTAATTACTGATTACTGATTGCTAATTAAAAACTCACGAATTATTGAGCAAACCGTCTTCTGTCCTCTGGCCTCTGTCTTCCGTTCACCGTCTACTGCCCTCTGTCCACCGCCCTCCATCCTTGCCGGCCTTTAAGCCTCCAACCATGAACCACTCGTTAACACTCGGGTTCATGGCACGCCCTCTAACCATGAACCACTCGTTAACACTCGGGTTCATGGCACGCCCTCTAACCCTCCAACCTTCTGCCTTCCCTTCCCAGCTGGCTCTTGCGCCTCCGCGCCCCCCCATTCCGCTCGATATGTTTGGTTCGGTTAAATATAAAACAAAGGTCCCCTTTTTGAATCAAGTTGCTAAATCGGGTGTTGCACTTCCACCTTGAATGTTGCTTTTCAACACCCGGTTAAATTCTTGGTATAACTGCAATCTTGCGCTTTTCCATTGAAAGATCTGCGCGAAAACCTATTAAATGCCCATATATAGAGTCCTCAATGGAAGTGTACGATATGGAAGGGGTTGCGCCGCCGGCAACCGCCACAAAATCTTTAACCATTCTGAGATCTCCGCCGCCGTGCCCTCCGAAAGTTGCCGAGACAGACCCAAGGTCAACAGTTTTTCCCGAATATTCATGCCCGGGCCTGTTGTCAATCTTCCTGATGACAAATTTGTTTTCTTCGAGAACGCCCTGTATCTCTCCCTTTGTTCCTATCAAATGAATGGATCTCGTCGGTTTTGCTACTCCGCCTATCATATTATGAGTGGCAGTACAGCCATCCTCAAATTCCACAACGACTGACTGATGATCGACTACATTATTGTCGCATCTGTAGACACATCTGCCAAATGGGCTTCCTGACTTCAAAGCTTCGATTTTCTGTTTAATAGTAGGTTTCGCAATATGCTCCAAAGACGCCCAGGCATAAAAACTCCATCTGTCAGGATGCCAGATATAATGTTTCCTCGCTGAATAAGGACATTTAGCTTCTACTTTGCAGTCCAGCAGGCAATATTTCCCGGAGCCTTTCGGCGCGTTCTTTTTATTGAACTGCATATTGCTGCCAAAGCTTGAAACAGCAACCGGCCTTATACCGCTCTCCATCCAGGAGATCAGATCAAGGTCGTGGCAGGACTTCGACATCAGCATAGAGGAGTTATTTTTGTCTTTGCGGTTCCATTTCCCTCTTACAAAACCCACGGCCATGTGATGGTAACTGACGTGCTCGGTAGTCTGGATATTAACAAGCTGCCCCAGCTCACCGGCCTTGAGATATTCCTTAATCTTTTGATAGAAAGGCGCGTAGCGTAGGACATGGCAGATCATAACTTTTCTTCTGTATTTTCTGGACTGCTTCAGGAGCTTCAGAAGGTCTTTCTCGTTCACAGATATTGGTTTTTCAAGAAGAATATCATACCCTCGGGCAATTAACGGCAGAGTAGTCGACACATGATCACCGTCCATTGTACCGTTTATTATAGCATCCGCCAGTTTCGGAAGTTTGACAAGCTCCTTCACATTCTTAAAACAATATGCTCCGGAGAAACCGAATTCCTTAGCTGCCATTCTCCGACGAAATTCATTGGGATCGACAACACCAACTATCTTTAAACTCTCCGGGTGCATTTTTGCGTAGGAAGCATAATATAAAGCCCTGTGTCCTGCTCCAACTATAATTGCGGTTATCTGCTTTGTCAAAACACTCTCCTTTTTTTTAGAATTTCTTTACGTTGCGACTTTACAAACTTTATGAACCCTTTTTGACTTCTTTATTCCACCCCGATATCTCTTTCAGCCTGTTTATAATATCCGGGTGCTGTGTGCAGTTCTTCTCGCATTCTCCGCATTCATTGCAGGCATCCGCCTGATCAGGCGGCAGGTCCCCTTTGTTTCCTACTTCTCGTTAGCGCCTACAGGAGGCGCTTTTCTCCAATTAACATAGGCAAAACTCCAGCGGTAATTCTGGCTGAATTGCTTTCCTCCGTCTAACCAGGCAAACTTGACGCCGCCTGCAAAAAGCTTATCGCCTTTTATCCGGAACTGCTCTTCTCCGGTGTAGTGCCAGAGCCAGGCGTAAAGCGGCGCTATTAAAAGATTAAGATCCGGCGCCGGCCCCTTTTTGTTATTCTCATAGTAGAAGGTACTTTTATCCTCTATCCAGGCGCTATCCCACATACGGACCGCAATCTCTTTTATCGCCGAGAAAATCTCCTTTTTCTTTACGGGATCAGCAAATTTGCTTTCATAATAATATATCAGGGCTTCGCAGGTAAGCCCTGCCATAAAAGGCTGGAACCCTGTGCCATTTTCCGCATTGTAGGGATAGGAAGCGCTGCCGGATTTGAGCCATTCGTTCCAGATTGTCAAATGGCGGAGCGCGAGGTCAATATATGGATCGGGCTTGCTGAAAGCGGGATCTCCGAGTTCCTGCGCCGTAAGATAGCAGTTAATATTGTATGCAACTTCCCTGCTGAGCGCGACGGTCTTCAGGTCATACTCTGTGGTTTTGGCGTAATCAATATTCCTGTCCGCAAAGGCACCCTGTTTTGCAAGCTTAAGCAGGGCTTCTTTTGATTTGATGTCTCCGGTTTTCTTGTAGTCAATATATAGTCCATGAGGGAAAAGCCGCCAGGCGCCGACCATCGGTATCTTCAACACATACTCGTCGCGATACCAGTCCTTGCAGACCTGAACACCCTCGAGCCATTTACTGTCTTTCGTATATTCAGCGATTTGGTAATAGACCTTGATGCCGTCGTAGTACCAGACATATTTTTCATCAACCTCGCCCTTTATGGGAGTCAGGAACTTTTCTCCGTTTTGCATATTCTCTTCCCAGGCATCAAACGAGGGAATGGGCGGAACACTTACTTCGGAAAAGGCAGTACACGGCAGAACCAAAGTGAAAAGCGCGAAAAAAAGCATGATTGTTTTCATCCAACTCCTTTGTTGTTTTTCAATAATTTCATTCATCTTTTTTCGGTATTAGAAACTCACGGATTGTGAGGGTATCGGCCCTCGGACCACCGTCTTCCGCCCTCCATCCTTGCCGGCTCTTAAGCATCCAACCATCCAACCTTCTGAGCATCTGCCCTTCTGCCCTTGTTCCGGATTCAGTTGATATTTTTCTTTCTCCCGTGCAGTTTGTTCCTCTTGCGAAGACTCAATTGAAGGCTTTTCTCTTCTATTTCCTTGAGTTTATTATCATCGGCTATTCCCTCTGATTCTGCCTCAAGTTTCAGCCTGTTGGCATTAAAAACCTCGTACTTCTCCAATGCAAGTTTATCCGCAAGTTCTTTTGATATCTTACCTGCGCTTTTTAGTATATCTCTCTCATTGAGTTTCAGGAAAGCATCCAATTTCTCGCGCCAATCCTTCATAAATATT
>CAIWRR010000074.1 GCA_903915125.1 Candidatus Firestoneibacteriota bacterium
CTCGGGGCGGCGCAGAAGTTCTTTTAACGATATCCTTTCCGACAAACCCGAAGTTTTAAGGCTCTTCACGAACGCCTTGTTCTCTTCTGTCGGCTTAAGATAAGTTTCTCCGAGCTCCGCAAGCACCGCCTCAATGGTTTTTTTCTTTTCCACAAATCTTTCATAGCGCGCCTTTGAGATAAGCCCGAGCTTGAATCCGCGAGCTGTAAGCCGAAGATCGGCGTTGTCCTGGCGCAGGACCAGCCGGTATTCGGCCCTTGAAGTGAACATGCGGTAGGGCTCTTCGGTCCCCTTCGTGACCAGGTCGTCAATCAGCACTCCGATATAACCCTCGGAGCGCTCCAGGATGAAATCTTCCTTTGAACCCTTTGCCCTAAGAGCCGCGTTTATTCCCGCGATCAGCCCCTGCGCGGCCGCTTCCTCGTATCCGGAGGTGCCGTTTATCTGCCCTGCAAGGTAGAGATTCTTTACCGCCTTGGTCTCCAGCGTGTGCCTTATCTGGTCTGGCGGGACAAAGTCATATTCTATGGCATAACCCGGCCTCATGATTTCAACATTCTTAAGCGCGGGAATAGACCTCAGGAAAGCGTACTGGACATCAAGCGGCAGGCTCGTGGACAGCCCGTTGCAATAGATTTCAAGCGTTGAGAGACCCTCGGGTTCAAGAAAGATCTGGTGCTTAGTTTTTTCCGGGAAACGCATCACCTTGTCTTCAATGGAAGGGCAGTATCTCGGGCCTATGCCTTTTATCCTTCCCCCGTAAAGCGGCGACCTGTTGATATTCTTTCTGATAATCTCGTTTGTCTCCGCTGTGGTATAGACCGCGTGGCAGGGGACCAGCGGCTGATCAATGCTAACGGTTTCAAAAGAAAAGGGTATCGGTATCTTATCCCCGGGCTGTTCTTCTGTCTTTGAATAATCTATCGTGTTCCTGTTTACGCGCGGGTTAGTGCCGGTTTTGAGCCTGCCGAGCCGCAAGCCCGCCGCCTTTAGGGCAAGAGAGAGCTTTTCCGCGGCCAGCTCGCCGTTCCTTCCCCCGGGGTAGGAGGCCTCGCCTATATGAATGAGCCCGTTCAGGAAAGTCCCCGGAGTGAGAATAACGCAGGCTGCTTCATATATGACGCCTATATTGGTCTCTACGCCGCCGACTTTGCCATTCTTTACAATCAACTTCTCGACTATCCCCTGCTTAATATCAAGCCCACGCTGGTTCTCCAGGACCTGCTTCATATATAACTGATACTCTTTTTTGTCGGACTGGGCTCTGAGAGAATGCACCGCCGGCCCCTTTTTCGTGTTTAGCATACGGAATTGAATTCCTGTCCGGTCGGCCGCTTTTGCCATCTCGCCGCCCAAAGCATCTATCTCTTTTACGAGGTGTCCCTTGGCGAGTCCGCCTATTGCAGGGTTACAGGACATTTGGGCGATATTGTCTAAGTTAATGGTGAAAATACAGACTTTTAGGCCCATTCTGGATGCAGCAAGCGCGGCTTCAACTCCGGCATGGCCGGCACCCACCACTAAAACATCATATTTTTGGCTATTTTTACGCATATCCCCTGATTAGCCTTAATTATTGCTATTTTTTTATTATTATTGCGGTTTTTCTTACCAACATTCTATCCACAAATGTGGACAGAAAGTTATCCACAGCTTGCCCATAATGTGGAGTATTTATTATAATTACTTTTTAGCTATAAGACCAAATGCTTTTCCATAATCGGCTGAAGTTGGTATCACATTTATCCACTAAGTTATTCACTGACAGGGATATTCCTTATCCACAGCTAATCCACAGGAAACGGAATAAATGACCCTAAAACCAACCACCTGCATGCCATATTATAGGCTGATTTGAACTCTTAGCTTATGCCTGTGGATAACAATCTGATAACCCGGAACAACGGCAAGACCTCATTTCCCAACACAAAAATCGGCGAAAATCTTATTAATTATGTCATCTGTTGAAACTTTGCCTGTTATTGCGCCTAAATGATCCAGCGCGCCCCTGATATCCAGCGCAATGAACTCCTCTGACATTCCTTTCTCTATCGATTCGAGCGCGTTACATAAAGAAGTTACTGCCCCTTCTATCAGCAGTTTATGGCGCAAATTAGTAATTATCAGATCTTCCCTGCCGCTTATCCCTTTCTCTTCGATAAGCCCCCGCAGCGCTTTTTTTAATTCCTTTATGCCTTTAGCCCGAAGAAC
>CAIWRR010000075.1 GCA_903915125.1 Candidatus Firestoneibacteriota bacterium
ATGTCCAAATAACGGTATTTAAGCCTTACTTCTTCGGCAACATTTGTATCGTCTATCTGAAATGGAAGGGCCTTGGAAGGGTTAAGGACCGTTAGCTCTGTAGTCGAAACCTCAATCTCGCCGGTCTTGATGTTCTTGTTTATTGTGCCTTCGGGACGCCTTCTTACCTTTCCTTTAACCTTAAGCACGAATTCCGAGCGTATATCCTGGGATATCTTATGCGCTTCCGGCGCGGCTTTCGGGTCTACCACGACCTGAACCTTGCCGGTCCTGTCGCGAAGGTCAATAAAGATCAGCCCGCCGTGATCCCGTCTGGAATCCACCCAGCCGGTAAGCGTTACTTCTTTGTCCAGGAGCGCTATATCAGGCTCCCCGCAATAATGAGTACGAATCATGTGTCCTCCAATGAATAATCCAAATTCGAAGCAAGAAATTGGAAATTCGAATTGCTGGTGATCTGCTTCGAATTTCGAACTTAGGTTTTAGAAAAGTGCCTTTTGAGTTCATTCAATGCAACTTTCTGCTGGTTTCCCGTAACCATATCCTTCACAACGGCCACTCCCTCTTTCAGTTCATTATCGCCGATAATTATCGCCTTCTTGGCTTTGAGCGTGTCCGCACTCTTCATCTGGGCCTTCATACTCTTGTCTTCGCAGGCCATAACGGTCCTGATTCCTGCCTCTCTGAGTTCTCCTGCCAGGATAAAAGCCTTCTTCAAAGCGTCCCCCCCGAGCGTGACCAGGTAAACATCGGGAGCGTCATCAGACGGCACTTTTATGCCGATAGTTTCCAGGGCCATAAGAAGACGTTCAAGGCCTACCGAGAAGCCGACTGCCGGCGTCGGCTGCCCGCCGAGTTCTTCCACGAGCCCGTTATAGCGCCCTCCGCCAAGCACTCCGTTTTGCGCGCCGAGTTTGTCGCAGGTTATTTCAAAAACGGTTTTTGTGTAGTAATCAAAACCCCTGACCAATTTGTCGTTTTCGGAATAATCGGTGTTTAAGAGTTTCAGGTATTCTTTGACTTTATTAAAGTGCGCGCTGCAGGAAGGGCAGATATGTTCAAGTATCTTCGGTATCCCGGGTTCGTTGAAAACGCTCCTGCAGGTTTCAACCTTGCAGTCTAAAATGCGCAGAGGGTTCTTTTCCAGCCGGACTTTGCAGGTGTCGCAGAGTTTTTCAGACCTGGATTTAAGGAAGTCCTTGAGCGCGGTTATATAACGCGGGCGGCAATCAGGGCTCATGCACCCTATGGAGTTTAGATTGGTTTTAAGCCCGGTTGCCCCCAGTTCCTTAAGCAGGGTAAGCGCGGTGACTATGACTTCTGCGTCGAGCGCCGGCGAGTCGGAGCCGAAAGCCTCCACGCCCATCTGCCAATGTTCCCTGTAGCGCCCGGCCTGAGGGCGTTCATAACGGAACATCGGGCCGATGTAGTAGAGTTTTACCGGAGGCGGTAGAGTGTTTAGATTGTTTTCAATGTACGCGCGGACGGTTCCCGCGGTTCCTTCCGGGCGAAGCGTTAGGCTTCGCCCCTTCTTGTCAAGGAAGGTGTACATTTCTTTGGTGACTATATCGGAAGTTTCACCGATACCCCGGGTAAAGAGTTCGGTGACTTCAAATACGGGGGTTTTAATTTCGGAATAGCCAAAACGCGAATAGACTGACGAAGCTTTCTGTGTCAGATGCTGCCATTTGGCGGATTCTCCGGGGAGGACATCCTTTGTTCCCCGGACCAGGTTATATTTCATCTTACAACCACCACCTTGCTGGTCTTTGACTGCGTGGAACCGGATATTCTTGTTGTTACCACACATAGATAAAGACCGCTTGCGACCTGATTTCCTGCTGCGTTTCTAAGGTCCCAAGGATAGTCAAAAATCCAGGTCTTGGCGGTGTCGGAAAGCGCGACCTGAAAATTAGTGAAATCAATTGTTTTATCCAGCAGCTGTTCTCCTGCAATAGTAAAAATCCTGAGTTGTGCAGTATCGAAAGGCCTTGAGAGCGTCAGCCTGATTGTTGTGGAAGCGGCTCCCTTCACCGGGTTCGGGAAATTAAAAAGACTTGTTATGCTAAGCGCCTGTGTTGCAGGAATGGCAGCCAGATTTGCCGTGACAGTATCTGTGGTTGACCCTGCGAAATTTGATACAGTCATGTGGCTTTGTCCGGTGTAGCCATCGCTTCTCGGCGAGGTAAAGAGAACGCCGTCTCCCCAAGGATCTCCGGGATCCCCGTGATTGGTAGAAATATCGGAGTTGTTGTCCGCCTCCACCAAAGTTACTCTCAGGTGCGGCGAGAGGCTGTTTACATTATTTGTGGATATTGTTCCTATGGTATCGTCAATATGGTAAATAACCGTGCCAGAGCCGGGGAGATTTGAGTCTGAATTTTTCTGCTTTCTGAACTCCAGAAGGAAATACTCAGTAGTGCTGCCGAGTATTGGAATTCTATAGACCCTGTTAGAGGCGCTCTCATAGTTTATGAGTGTCAGAGGAGTACTTGAGGATACCTCGACTGGTGAAATCCAGCCGAGCAGCTGTTTGGACCAGGCTGATTGATGAGTCGGGCTTTTACCATTATCGGCCCAGCAGCCGTAATCCATAATATCCCACATGCCTATTCTGGAAGGGCTGGAAGCTCCAGAAGTATTGTACAGGTCAACAAGCCCGAGCTGGTGTCCGAACTCGTGGCAAAGAACTCCGAACGGAGAGAGTCCTGACGCTTCTGTTGCCGGAACTGTTTCCCCTTCCGTAAACCCTGCCGCCGAAAAACTATCAGTAAACATTGACCAGATTTCATTTGTTAGAGTGTTCACAGACTCTGCACCGTTTCCCGCGTGAACAACGAGCAGTGCGTCAAAAGGTCCAGTCGCTTTTGTGATTGTTGCCGAAGTGCAGGCATCATTGAAAAGTGTTCCGTCAACTACATGCGCGTAACTATTTGCGGAGTAATAGGCCATGTTGTGCCCTAGAGTCCAGCCTGTACCGCCTGTGTTTGTATAGGCAGTAGTGTTAAGGGTCAGATTGCCGTAAGAACACTCTGCGAAGTAATCTGCCATACGTTTTAGATAACCTGATGTAACCGATGTTGAGGAAGTTGTGTAGGCGTTAACCTGGGAAGCTGTCAAGGAAGCGTCCGAGAAGTTTACAAAAATAACCGCAATGTTCTTGGTTCCTGTCGCGACTATGGTTTTCGTCTGGGCATAGAAGGGCGCGCCCTGAGCAATCAGTCTTGCGGTCTCGGGGCCGATATGCACGCTGTCCTTTGGCATATTGGTGCAGGGTATCCCGGGTGCCGGCGGAGCAGCATGAATAACCAGCGCGAAAGAAAAAGCTGCCAAACCCGCTATTATTGTTTTTTTCATGGTCTCTCCGCCCTGCTTTACGTTACGAACGTTACAAACTGTTTACTTTTTTTTCCTACTAATCGCTTTCTCCGCCGCCTTAACAATAAACTTTGCCGATAATCCGAATTCCTCAAAAAGTTCTTTAGGCGTGCCCGACTCGCCGAACCTGTCCTGAACTCCTATGAATTCAATCGGAGTCGGAATGCTTTTTGCGCAGTGCTCGGCAACCGCGGCTCCCATTCCGCCTATTACCTGGTGTTCTTCCGCGGTAACTATGGCTCCAGTTTCAAGCGCGGCCTTATCTATACATTTACCGTCAATTGGTTTTGAAGTATGCATATTGACAACACGGGCGCTTATGCCTTTCTTCTTTAATTCTTCGGCCGCAATCAGGCACTCAAAAAGAATGAGACTGCCCTGCCCGATAAGCGTCACATCAGAGCCTTCAAGCAGGACATTTGCTACGCCTATCTCAAACTTGTCTTCCGGTTTTGTAATTACAGGGACTTTTTCCCTTCCCATTCTTATGCATACAGGACCGATATGTTTAATGGCAGCGTCGGCCGCTTTTGACATCTCTATGGCGTCAGCCGGCATTAACAGGACGATATTTGGGATTGCTCTAAGCATCGCTATATCTTCAAGCGCCTGATGCGTAGCGCCGTCAGCGCCGACAGAGACTCCTCCGTGCGCGGCAATAAGCTTAACATTGAGGTTCGGATAGCATATGGAGACCCTTATCTGGTCCCAGCAGCGTCCCGGAAGAAAAACACCGTAAGTGGCGCAAAAAGGAATCTTCCCTGTCAAAGCCAGCCCGGCTGCCGTGGCAATCAAATCTTGTTCGGCTATTCCCATATCAAAGAATCTATCTGGATATTCTTTCGCGAATTTATTTGTGAGAGTTGACTTCGAAAGGTCGGCATCCATCACAACGATGTTCTTGTTGATCTTTCCGAGCCTGACGAGTGAATCCGCAAGAGCTTCCCTTGTAAGTTTCATTTCGGGGACTGCAACCATTATTAAACCTCCTAAGAAAATTACTTTTTTCGTTCTTAATGTTCTTAACGTTTATAAGGTTTATAACGAAAATATTTTAGGAGCTGATTCCTTACGTTACAAACGTTATGAACGTTCGCACGTTATAAACGGATATTTATCTGTTAAACGCCCTTTTA
>CAIWRR010000076.1 GCA_903915125.1 Candidatus Firestoneibacteriota bacterium
ATTCCATTTTTACAAAAAATGGTTATTATATCTTTGCCAGCCTGTTCCCCGCGCTTTATTGGATATTTTTGATAATTGCGGGGGGGTTCCGCGATTCGGTAAAAAACAGGTAGTTTGCGGGAGCAGGAAAAATATGGAAAATAAATTCGTGTACTATTCCGTCATATTCGCTGTTTGCGCCGTTCTGGCAGGGTCCGCCTACAAAGGATTTTTCCTCCTGCTGACCAGCGAGTTTCATCCCTGGTTTTTTCTCCCGCATGCGGTTCTTATGTTCGCGTCCGGCGCAGGGCTTCTCTTGATTGCGAGGCATCCTTTAATAAAGATATTCCTTAGCCTTCTGCTGTCGGCTTTTATGGTTTTCGCTAACGTGAACATAATGCAGGTTCCCGTAGAGCAGTATGAAAAGCAGAGCGCGGACCTGAAGCCGGCCTTCGCGCAGTGCGCCTGGTCTGTTGATTTTTATTTCAGGGAGAAAGGCGGACTGCCGGAAGATATCGACCAACTGGCAGCTTTTGATAAAAAGGTCTTGAATTACCCTGACCCGTTCTCGGACGGGAAACAACCGCTCGGGTTTGTGAGGCTTGAGGGGAAAAAGTATATTCTCTATAGTATAGGCCCGGACGGCATTGACGATAAAGGGTTGTTGCGGACTGCCCCCGGTTTTAATTATAACGGGTACCGGTTTCCCTGGCAGGTTATGCTGCTTGGAGAGGGCATGAGGAACGCGGTGATGCCGAGAGACTGTTTTCGCGGGGATATTGTCGAGGATCGAGAGGTGACACCGCTTCCGCCCAAGGCGCGCAAATGATAAGGATAGGCACTTCGGGCTTCACTTTCCCGGACTGGGTCGGAACAGCCTATCCCGCAGGGCTGAAAAAAACGGAAATGTTCCTCTATTATGTAAATGATTTTAAGTTTGACACGGTCGAGCTGAACTTCACTTATTACGCAATGCCTTCGCAAAAGACCTGCCTGGGACTGTTGACAAAAGCCGGAAAGGATTTCAGTTTTGCGGTAAAGGCAAACAGGGGCATGACCCACGACCCGTTTGACCCCAGGCTTAAAAAGAAGCCCTCAGTCAGAGCGGCGGCGGAAACAGCCGCAAAATTCGCGGAAGGCCTTCAGCCTTTTAAAGATGCGGGACAGCTCGGGTGCGTCCTGCTCCAATTTCCGGTATTTTTCACGCCCTCTCCGCAAAACGCCGATTTCATACTGCAGTGCAAATATATTATGAAAGGAATTCCGCTGGTTGTCGAGTTTCGTCACAGGGCCTGGGCTCAGGCGGAGACCTTCGATTTCCTTCGAAGCAATAACCTGGGTTATTGCGCCGTGGACGAGCCTAAACTTGACCGGCTGATGCCCTTCATTCCCGAAGTGACTTCAGATATTGCCTATTTGAGATTCCACGGAAGGAATACGAACTGGTTTTCCTCGCCGCTGGAAGTCAGGTATGATTATCTTTACAAAGAGGAAGAGCTGCGGAGTTTTCTGCCGGAGATAAATAAAATGGCGGCGAAGAGCAAAACGATATATGTCTTTTTTAACAACTGTCATATGGGGGCAGCGGTAAGGAACTCCATGGAGTTAAAACAGTATATCGGAGAAGAGAAAAGTTTATAAGGTTATAAGGTTTATAAAGTTTGTAAAGTAAAATCTACAGCGTGCC
>CAIWRR010000077.1 GCA_903915125.1 Candidatus Firestoneibacteriota bacterium
ACGCACGAAGTGCGGCTTACAAACGTTATAAACAGATTTTTTGTTGAGGGACCATGTCCAAACTAAATGTAAATATCGACCACGTCGCCACCCTGCGCCAGCAGAGGCTCGGACTGTACCCTTCCGTGCTTGAAGCGGCAAAAGTTGTTGTCGCGTCCGGCGCCGACGGCATTACTATGCACCTGCGCGAAGACAGGCGGCATGTGCAGGACCGTGATGTGTTTGAAGTTAGCAGGAAAGTCAGGACGAAACTAAACTTGGAGATGGCCGTTTATCCTGAAATAATCGGCATTGCCTTAAAGGTCAAGCCGGAATGGTCCACGCTGGTTCCGGAAAAAAGGCAGGAACTTACCACGGAGGGCGGGCTGGATTGCGTCAAAGGCGCCTTGAAAGTCGGCAGGGCCGTTGAAAAGCTGAAAAAGGCGGGGATAATTGTCAGCCTCTTCATAGATCCGGATTTAAAGCAGGTCAGGCAGGCAAAATTCCTGGGAGCTGACCTGATTGAACTGCACACGGGAACCTATGCAGACGCGAAAACAAAAGCCGCGGAAGACCGCGAGTTTTTCAAACTGCGCGATGCGGCGGGTTTTGCTTCAACCCTAAAACTGGGTATTAACGCGGGACACGGGCTTAATTATTTCAACATGGCGCGTATGAGGGAAATAAAAGAAATAGAAGAGTTTTCCATCGGGCACAGCATTATCTCCAGAGCTGTCTTTGCCGGGCTTGAAAGGGCCGTCAAAGAAATGCTGAAACTCACCCGCTAAACCGCAGCACTAAGCTTTTCACCGAAAATCAGAAGGCTCGAAATCACAGGGGCCTGAAAAAAAGGCGGAACTAAAATGGAATACGGAAAGACGCTTAATTTGCCTAACACATCTTTTGCCATGAAAGCAAACCTTCCGTTGCGGGAACCGACGCAGCTCGCTGTCTGGGAAAAGGAAAAGTTGTATCATAAAATCCGTGAGAAGCGCGCCGGCGCAGAAAAATTTGTTCTACACGACGGCCCTCCCTACGCGAACGGAGACATACATGTCGGAACGGTCCTGAACAAGGTGCTCAAGGACATGGTTGTAAAGTATAAAACCATGTCAGGTTATGATTCCCCGTACATTCCGGGCTGGGACTGCCACGGCATGCCCATTGAACACAAGGTCGCCGAAAAACACAAGGTTGAGAATACGAAAGAGGGTGTCATTAAGTTCAGAAAAGCCTGCAAAGACTACGCCTTGAAATATGTTGATATCCAGAGAGGGCAGTTTAAACGGCTTGGAATTCTTGGGGATTGGGAACATCCCTACCTCACTTTGGATCACGGTTACGAAGCGACAATTATTTCCACTTTCGCCCGTCTTGTTAAAGAGGGCTATATCTATAAGGGCTTGCGTCCGGTGCTTTGGTGCATAAATCACAGGACCGCGCTTGCGGACGCGGAAGTCGAATATGAAGACGACAAAGCGGCGGCGATATTCGTAAAGTTCGAGATAACGGAAGGCCTAAAGAATATCTTCGACCCGAAAGGGGCGAAAGCGTACTTTCTTATCTGGACAACTACACCCTGGACCATACCGGCAAATCTTGCTGTAGCGTTGAATCCGAAACTGGAGTATTCCGTCATAAAAACAGACGGTATTTACTACATTCTTGCCGGCAAGCTTTCGGAAAGCGTTGCCGGAAAGGCAGGGTTCAAATACGAAACGGTAAAATCCGGCATAAAAGGTTCGGTTTTTGAAGGCGTGAAGTACAGGCATCCTTTTATGGAAAAAGACGGTGTTGCGATACTCGGGGAGCATGTAACGGATGAGGACGGCACCGGCGTGGTTCACACGGCGCCCGGGCACGGCGAGGATGATTTTATAGTCGGCAAGAAGTACTCCCTGCCTGCATTCTGCCCTGTAGACGCTTCCGGCGCTTACACTGAAGATGTCCCTCTCTTTAAGGGAAAGAAAGTTTTTGCGGCGAATCCTGAAGTAATCTCTTTGCTTAAAGAAAAGGGAGCGCTGGTACATACCGAGGAAGTGGGGCACTCCTACCCGCATTGCTGGCGTTGCCATAAGCCCGTGATTTTCAGGACTACCGAGCAGTGGTTTATGTCGGTTGAGCACAAGGACTTAAGGTCAAAAATGCTGCAGATGGTCAAGAACGTCGGCTGGCATCCTGCTTCAGCGGAGAACAGAATGGCAGGGATGCTTTCCGGAAGGCCGGATTGGTGTCTTTCCAGGCAGAGATACTGGGGCGTACCGCTCCCCATACTTTATTGCGAAGACTGCGCTGAGCCCGTTACGGACGGGGCAACGCTGGACCATATCACGGCCGTGTTCGCGAAGGAAGGCAGCGACGCCTGGTTTGAAAAAGAGGCTCCTGATTTTGTCCTCCCCGGATATAAGTGCAAGAAGTGCGGAGGCAGTTCCTTCAAGAAAGACATGAATGTTTTTGATGTCTGGTTTGACGCCGGCAATTCCCATTACGCGGTCTTAAAGAAAAACGCGGCGCTTGAATGGCCGGCTTCTCTTTATTCTGAAGGCAGCGATCAACATCGCGGATGGTTTCAGCTGTCCCTTCTGCCGAGCGCGGCGCTTGAGGGGAAACCTCCTTTCAAGAATGTGCTCACGCACGGTTATGTGGTTGACGGGGAAGGCAAGAAGATGTCCAAATCTCTCGGCAACCTGGTTACCGGCGAGGAAGCCTGCAAAAAATACGGTGCTGACATAACGAGAATGTGGGTTGCCGCAAGCGACTATATGAACGATGTCAGGTTTTCCGAAGAGATACTGGCCCGCCTGCAGGACGCCTACAGGAAGCTTAGGAATACCGCGAGATACCTCCTTAGCAATTTGTATGACTTCGATCCGGGAAAAGACTCTCTTCCTTACGCAAAACTGACAGAACTTGACAGGTATATGCTTCACAGGAAAAATGAAGTGGTGAAGGAAGCAGGCGAGCTTTACGGGCGGTATGAATTTTTTAAATTCTATCAGCTAATCTATAATTTCTGCGTTGTTGATCTGAGTTCCTTCTACCTTGATATTCTGAAAGACAGACTCTATGTGCATGCTCCGGCATCGCAGCTGAGGCGCTCCGGTCAGACGGCAATGTATGAGATACTGAAGGATATCGCCGGAATGCTGGCACCGGTCCTTGTTTACACTTCGGAAGAGATCTGGCAGGAACTTAGGAAATCCTCGGAGCTTCCAGGTTCTGTGCACCTTTCGGATTTCCCTGTCTATAGGTCCGAGTTGAAGAGCCCTGATTTAGTCGGAAAGTACGGCAGAATTATAGAGGTCAGGGCCGAGGTCCTGAAACTCCTTGAAGATTTCAGGAATAAGAAAGAAATAGGGCATCCTTACGAGGCGTCAATCGCCTTTGTTTTCTCGGAAGAAAAGGATTTTGCGTTGTTTAAGGGTCTTGAGAAAGAACTTCCCGGGCTATTGATCGTCTCGCAGGTGAGTATTGAAAAAGGCGCGAAAACTTCGGTGTCCGTAGGGAAGGCTTCCGGAAAGAAGTGTGAACGCTGCTGGAACTGGAGCGGCACCGTGGGAGCCGACGAAAAACACGCCGGGCTTTGCGGAAGGTGCGTAGAAGTCCTCAAAGAAACAAAACAATATTAACGGTTGTAAAAGGAGAAAGATGTATCTTATTTATCTGGTTTCCGTGGGTGTTATTGCGCTTGATCAATTGAGCAAGATCTTGATAGTCAATATGAACATTTCCGCTCCCGTTCCGGTTATCCCGGGCGTCTTTAGCATACACTACATTAAAAACCCGGGTGTGGCTTTCAGCATGCTCTCAAATATTCCTGATGCTGTGAGAGTGCCTTTCTTCGCGGTTACAACCGGCGCGATAATAGCTTTGATTCTGTGGTTTTTCAGAGGGCTCATCAAGAAGAGCGGTTATGTTCGCGTCTGCTTCGGCCTGATCATCGGCGGGGCGCTGGGCAACTTCATTGACAGGGTGAGGGTAGGCGAAGTAATTGATTTTATTGAAGTCGGTCTCAACCAGAACCTGAAATGGCCTGTATTTAATGCCGCCGATTCCTGCATAAACATAGGCGTCGTTATGCTTCTGATCTATCTTGTCAGAAACAAAGAGGAGGCAAAGTGATACCTGCCCTTTTTAAGGTAGGCCCGTTCACGGTTTATGGCTACGGCCTTTTTGTCTCCCTTGGTTTTCTCTTCGGCACGTTGTATACCGTCAGGGCCGCCTCGAGGGACGGCATCAGCAGGGATGTCTCGCTTGACGTGATTGTCGGGGTGTTTGTCGCGGGGCTGCTCGGCGCCAGGATTCTCTATATTCTTACCGACCTGGATTCTTATCTGGTGTCGCCGCTCTCTATGCTAAAAATCTGGGAAGGGGGACTGGTCTACTACGGAGGGTTCCTCGCTGCCGTTCCGGTCTTCTTTATTGTTTCACGAAAATACGGAATCAACTCGTTGAAATTTGCCGACAGTATTTCCAAAGGCCTCGTCCTGGGGCACTTTTTCGGAAGGCTCGGATGTTTCACGAAAGGCTGCTGCTACGGGCTGGAGAACAGCGCTTTCGGATTCGTCTTTCCGGAGCTCAACGACCACCTGAAGCACCTTCCCACGCAACTCTACGAGGCTGCGGGGCTTGCTTTGATCTTTTTGGTTTTGAATTCCGTTAAGAAAAAATATGACGGTCAAATCCTTCAAATGTATTTGGCTCTTTACGGCCTGCTAAGATTTATTATTGAATTTTTTAGAGGCGATTTCAGGGGGCCCTCCTTTTTGTGGTTTTCAGTTTCCCAATGGATAAGTCTCGGGCTTCTGTCAGCGGCAATCCTGCTCCATGTCGCGCTCTCCGGGAAAAAGAAAAATGCAAATACGGGAGTTTGACCTCAAACAAAAATCCAACCTGCGGCTGGATATCTTCCTTGCCAGCCAGATAGCCGAGAGCCGTTCCACCATTCAAAAGCTTATCAAGCTCGGCCTCGTCAGGATTAACGGGGTTCCGGCCAAAGCCAGCATGGGGCTGAAAGCCGGCGACAAGGTGATTGTCGAGCTGCCGATACCGGAAAGGGTGGAAGCTGTCGCGGAGGATATACCGCTTGAAATACTTTTTGAAGACAGCGAGATCGCGGTAATTAACAAGAGGGCAGGGATGGTTGTTCATCCCGCCCAGGGCAATTATACCGGCACAATAGTCAACGCGCTTCTTTACAAGAAACAGCCGGAAGACAGCGGGGATCCTTTGCGCCCGGGGATTATTCACAGGCTTGACAAGGACACTTCCGGCGCCATGGTGATAGCCTGGACAAAAAAATCTCTCACAAATATTGCGGACCAGTTCAAGGCCAGGACTGTCAAAAAAAAGTACTTCGCGCTGGCGGCTGGAGTTTTTAAAAACAAGACAGGCAAGATAGACCTGCCGATCGGCAGAAGCAAGTTTGACAGGAAGAAAATGTCCATAAACACGGACGGGCGCTCGGCCGTAACAATCTATCGGGTGGCGGAAGATTTTGAGCACGGGGCGCTTGTTGAGCTGGACCTTCTAACCGGCCGCACCCACCAGATAAGGGTGCATCTCGCTCACATAAAACACCCGGTCGTGGGAGACGGCAAATACGGCA
Organism: Candidatus Firestoneibacteriota bacterium; assembly: GCA_903915125.1. Lineage (GTDB taxonomy): Bacteria > Oederibacteriota > D2-FULL-39-29 > D2-FULL-39-29 > CAIOVX01 > CAIOVX01. The sequence goes on from CAIWRR010000077.1 coordinate 5,588, forward strand.
ATGCCAGCAGGCTGATAAATAGACAAGCCCTGCACTGCGGAAGCCTGGGGTTTGCCCATCCGATAACAGGGAAATTTATGACTTTTGAAGCCCCTTTTCCCTCTGATTTTTTGGCAGCGCTTGAAGCCATGAGGAACGGCAGCGTTACAAATTAGCCTTTCGGGCGTTGTAATTCGCGCCGTCCATGCTTTTCAGGAGAGTTTTTATATTGACAAAACCGGCTTTTATCCCTAAAATATAAAAGTTCCTGCCGTAGGCGCGGCGGGAAGACTTAATAATGCACTCATTTCTTAAGGGGAGGGGTTATGGCGGATTTGAATTTGATCAAGGAAATGGTAATAAAGGGGCAGGCTGCGAAAGTGAAAGAGCTTGTTCAGAAGGCAATTGACGAGAAAGTCAGAGTACAGGACATTCTCAGCAACGGGCTTATCGCCGGAATGGGCTATGTCGGCGAAAGATTTAAGAAAAATGAAGTTTATGTTCCTGAAGTGCTAATCGCCGCAAGGGCAATGAAGTCAGGTATGGAGTTGTTGAAGCCGCTGCTTGTAAAAGCGGACATTCAGCCTCTTGGCGTTGTTGTTGTAGGAACCGTGAAAGGGGATTTGCATGACATCGGCAAAAACCTGGTTTCAATGATGCTTGAAGGCGCGGGCTTTAAGGTTGTGGATATCGGTATCGATGTTCCGCCCGAAAAATTTGTTACAGCCGCCAGAGACAGCAAAGCAGGTCTCGTGGCGCTTTCGGCGCTTCTTACTACCACCATGGTTTCAATGAAAGCTGTCATTGACGAATTTAAGAAATCCGGATTAACTGTTAAGACCATGATCGGCGGGGCGCCAGTGACCCAGTCTTACGCTGATGAAATCGGAGCTAACGGCTACGCGCCGGACGCGGCTTCGGCGGTTGACAAGGCGAAACAGCTTCTAGGCCTGTAATCCGTTTATTTATTGAAAGTTAAAAAGGGCTTGATTTATCAAGCCCTTTTTTCATTGTTGAAGGGGGAAACATGCGTGTACTTCTAACCGGTGCGACCGGATTTGTCGGCGGATACGCTTGCAGCGAGATTCTTGCAAAGGGGTGGGAGCTTAGGGTTCTTGTGAGAAAAAACAGCGGCAATCTTGAAGTGCTCCCTGAAAAAGCGGAGAAATGTTTTGGCGGCCTAAAGTTTGAAAGCGAAAGTGAAACGGCAAAAATCCTCAGGGGCGTCGATGCCGTCATACATAACGGCTACTGTCATGATATTGATGAACTGGTTGACCCGCTGGGTTTCTTTGAAAATAATGTCCGCGGAACTTTCAGGTTTATTGAGTTTTCCAGGAGACAAGGAGTTAAGCAGTTTGTCTTCGTCAGCTCGAAAGCGGCCTATGGCAGCGCGCCGGCCGGAAAAATAACTGATGAGGCTGCGGTTTGCCGTCCTGACGGCGAATATGGAGCGTACAAAGCCGCAATAGACGCTTATGTGTACGCGATGGCTAAGGAATTGAATTTTAATATCTGTTCTCTCAGGCTGGGATGGGTTTACGGGATTTTCAGGGACTATCGCAGGATGGCGTTCTACAAGGAAACAAAACAGATAACGGAAAACTCCAGGGCGGTGAAGCTCGAAGGAAGTTTTGATCTTGTAAACGCTCTCGATGCAGCGAAGGCAATGGTGTTCGTGCTCGGCAACAAAAATGTTAAAGGCGAGATATATAATGTTTTAAATGACAAAAGCACTACCGCGCTGTCCATGGGGAAATACGTGAAAGAGCTTTGTGGTTCAAAGAGCCGTTTGACCGGGGCAACCGCTTCATCAAGCAGGACCGGAAATGAAAAATTCAGGAAGCTTGGGTTCAAGTTTTCCAATACAGAGGGGGTCCGGGAGTATCTCTCCAGGCTCGTTGGTCTGGCCGGCCAGCATTGACATTGCAAGATATAACGGCTGTTTTAGCTTTTTAGCCCCCCCGGTGGAGTAAAACATACTTGATTAGTCTGAAAACGCAATCTTTGTGGGGTTATCAGGCTTTCTGTCAGTTTTTGTTGCCAATCCTACGTTTTCCTCAAAATACATGCAAAGTATTTTGTAGTAACTATTGTGTTATCAGCGGTAATCGTCCCAATAAGGTATATTGACAAAAGATTCTGTAGTGTTATAATATAATAAATATAAGCAATATTCTTGGTTGTTATTGATCTTGACAGTATATAGAGGGGGTAAAAAATGGGTTCCCTGGATATGATTACGCTTATGACAACAATTATACTGATTGCAACTATTGTCACAATAATTTTTGCAGTCACGGTATATATCATAAGCAGAAGGAAGAGAAGAAAAAATATCGAAGATCAGGATTCGACAACAATTAATATTGTAAGAACAGAAGCCGGCTCAGCAGCGTCATTCCCTGTCAGCAATATTCCTGCAAAGAAAATCATAGCACCGGCCAGGCCAAAAATTCTTAAACTTTATAATCCGTTTAAGGGAAATGAGGAGCAAGAAAATGGAAACGACAAAGGCTGATAGGTCGGATAGGAGTATCTTTCGGACCATTTCTGTTTTTTCTGTCATGGCCGTGCTTGCCTGGTCTTCATTCTTTTTCTACGGAAGGGTTATCAGGGAAAACTATGACGGCGCGGTAGGGCAGTTTTTAAACAGTCTGACAAAAACAGGGGATCAAAGCCTGAGCTCTCTGACAATGAAAAAAAGAGTGCTGGTGCTCAAAAGCGAATCAACCCAAAGACTTTTTAACAGCAAAGAGGAAGACGAGCCCTACACCGTGATGTGGCGCAACTATCTGAAGCAGACCAACGTAAGTTATGAGGTGGTTTCAGAGGTTGATTTCCTGAACAAAGATATTTCCGTGTACGACACTCTTGTACTTCCTTTCACCATTTGTCTTTCCTCCAAAGAAATAGAGAAGATCAGGGATTTTGCCTCAAAAGAGAGAAAGGGGATTATTCTGGAAGGCTACACGGGTTGCCGCGACGAGAACGGTATCTGGAAGGATGCTTCTTTCCTTAGTGAAGTTGTCGGCGGCTATTCTTTTTCTGATGTGTCAGACGAAGAGTCCAATTCATCAGTGGCCTATATGATTATGGACGGAACCAGCATGCTTTCGTATGACATTCCCACCGGCTTCCGGCTCGGCATAAATACCTACAATAAGCCCATCTCCGCGAACATTATTGAGCCCCGCACTAAAATTGATTCTTACTGGGAAGAAAAGCCGTATGTTTACGGCAACACAAAGTTCTCTGAAATATCCGGTATAGCGCACGGGAACTACCTGAAATCCAGATTCGTTTGGATCAGCTTCACGATGGGTTCCATTGTCGGAAATCCCGCTGACCAAAAAGTCTGGGGTAAGATTATGGAAAACATAATGAGCTATGTCTCCTTCCGCCCGATGTTTTTCAAAGACCACTGGCCGAACGGCAAGAGAGCCGCTGTTGTTTTTGCCGAAGACACCGAAGACCAGTTTGCAAACGCGGAGAATGCCGTAAATGTTCTTACCGAAAAAGGAATTCCGGCTACCTTCTTCTGCGTTCCGGAGCTGGCGAGCGAGAACAAAGAAGTATTCAGAAAGATATACTCAAACAAAGGTTTTGAGATAGGCCTGCACGGCCTGGCTGTTTATCAGGGACAGCCTTTCGACACACAGCTTGAAAGATTGTCAAGCGGCAGGGCCATGCTGGAAAAGCTTTCCGGCAGAAAGGTACGGGGTTTCAGGCCTCCTGAAGCTATCTATGACCAGAACACTATGCAGGCGCTTCTTGACCTGAATTATGATTATATAGCAGGAGACGACACGAAGCAGGCCAGCCCGGAAGCGCTCTTGATACAGAGAAAGAAAGGGTTCAGTCTTGGCAAGAATCTTAAATCCCTTGTCAAGTTCCCGAAGACCGGAGACGATGATTACGATATACTGGTCAGGTACAAGATGCGCAACAAAGATAAGATGCTGGAATCCCTGAAAAGCGATTTTGACGCTATCTACAAAGTCGGCGGGCTTTACTATTATTCCTTCCACACTCAGTTAATGGCCAACGCGGAGTATATCGACGTAATTTCGAAATTTATTGACTACATAAAAACCAAGAATGTCTGGATTACGAATTTTGGTGATTTGAACGACTGGTACGAGAAATGGGCGTTCACGGATATTACAAGCAGCCAGGTTTCTGAAAAGAGGACGTATCTTAAAGTCACAAATAATTCACTGGAGAGGATAGACGCAATAAAAGTAAACATGGTCCTTCCTCCGTCTGGCAAAATCGGAAGTCTCTCAACAGAGAGGCTCGGAGTTAAACTCCCGCAGTATGTGACCAAGGATGGAAATATTGTCTTTGACTTGCGCAGTATCAATAGTGATGAGAGCGCCACTTTCAATGTTGACTGTGAGTAGGGTTCGTAACATGCTGCTGCCGGTTCTCACCCTGGCGATACTGCTAAGCGGTTGCAGCGCCGGGAGTAAGTATATGCCGCCTCGAGGCAAAGAAAGCGGAAAAATACTGCAGATAGGGATAGGCAACGCGTACGACCAGGAAGTGAACGGCAAAAGGGTGATAGCCTATAAGGAAGCTGAGAAAGACGGGCTTAGATTTAAATATGTTGCGGTTTGGCTGACTCCAGGCTGGACCGGCTGGGTTAACAGAAAGATGCTGCTTGATATCAGCCGCGACGGCTACACCCCGGTCCTCATTTACTACACGTTCGGTGATGATAACAGCCGGCAGTACCTTGAAAGGAACAACAGGGAAAAACTTAAGGCCTGGTACAAGGATATAAAAGAGAATCTTGTTCCGCTGGTGAAGACCGGTTCGGAAGTTTTGGTGGTGCTTGAGCCGGAGTTCAATGTAATTAACGGAAAGCACGAGACTCCCGTTACCGAGTGGGATGAGTGGAACGATATTATCGGGAAAGCCATTGATTACTTGCATGGAGCTTCTCCTTACTGCAAGGTTGGTTTGTGCCCCGGGGATTGGGGAAATTACGATCTCGAGAAGTGTATGGGGCGCGTGGCTTCCAAGAATGATTTTATAGCTTTTCAGGAGATGCGGGGCGCGAGCGATCCGAGCACGGATACCTCAACAAAGGAGTACAGGGATGTTATAGGCTCGGCGCTCAAGTTTTCGGAGTACTTGAGAAAAGCTTTCCATAGGCCGGTTTTGCTTGCCTATATGGCGTTTTCCAGCTACAAAAACGGTAACCCGCTTGGCTGGGAGAACGAGACGGTTGAAATTACTAAGAATATGTTTGACAGGCAGTCAGAACTTGCCGATCAGGGCGTTTTTGGAATACTATGCTTTAATTATTTTGACGATCCAAATCACGGCACTTATTTCTTTGGCGAAGCCGAGAAATATTTCGGTCTAAAGAGCGCTTCCGGAAAGCCAAAAAAAGTATTGAAGATCTGGCAGAACAACGGAGTGCCAAGGCAGACGATCAAGGGAGAGTAAATGTTCAGCAGATGCGAGAGTGGCATAGATTTGATAACTAAAAACATAGGCTTACTGTACCGCAGGGGTGTTTATGTTTTTTCCGGTGAAGAAGGCACGGGAAAGACAAGTTTCCTGCTCCGCTTTCTGCTGAAAGGCCTGCAGGAAGGTGAAACGTGCCTGTTTGTTACCTCAACTTCCGCCAAGGATGTGGTTATAAACGCCGCTGCATTAGGTGTTGATATAGCTTCTTATTTGGTTGAGATGAGACTGATAATATACGAGTTCGACGGAAGCGCTGTTTTCTCGGCGGAGAATTTTTTTGAAGAGATAGCATCTGTTATAGAACAGAATAAAGTGAGAAGGTTTGCGCTGGACCCTTTCATTGCAGCCAATATTGAGAAAACTGAGATACAATCCTTCGCGGCGAAATTCCCTGTCCTCTTAAAAAACATAGAGCAACAGGATGTCGTTTCTTTTATTGCCGTTGAACTGCCTCTTTCCCAGGAACTGTTCACAGTCAAAAAGAAACTCGAAGATACGGCGCTCGGAGTCTTCTTTCTCAAGAACACTTCTCCGCAAAGAACCCTGGTGGTAAAAAAACTTCTTGGCCAGCCGGCTTTTACTAACAAGGAGCTGCTGTTCTCTGTTTTGGGACCGGAAGGCATTAAGGAGATAAAAAAAGAGATACGTATTAATTATCCAAGGCATCAACTGGGCAATACGCCCGCAGAACCCTACAAGTATATCCCCGCTCAGGTTAAGCAGGATCCTGCTCCCGTCCCTGTTCCGCCGGAAAAAACCATTGGCAGTGTTTCCTTTATCGGTATGGGCGGATCCAAAAAACCGCTTAACGATTTTTCGGATGATCCAAGGCAGGGAGTATCGTCTGACGGAAAGGTAACTTTTATAGGCATGGAAGATAAACCAAAACAGCCTGAGAAGAAGCCGGCTCAAGCGCAGGTTCAGCCCGCGCCGGAAGTCTTAAAACCATCAATCAATGTTTCTTTTATAGGCGCGGAGGAAGCAAAGGCTGAGGGGAAAAATCCTCTGCCGCCCCCCGGTGACGAAAAAAAGAAAGGTAAAAAACCGGGTGGCAGCGTGTCTTTCCTGGGCATTGACGAAAAACTGCGTGAAGACAGGGACAAATGATAAATAAGATACCGACCGGCACAGATTTTCTTGATAATGGCATTGGCGGTATTTACCAGCACAGGGCTTATCTGCTCTGCGGAGAGAAGGAAGACGGAAAAACGGCGCTGACTTCCAGGTTCCTCGTGGAAGGCTTGAAGAAAGAGGAGATGTGTCTTCTGGTAACGTCCGGCAATATCAGTAATTACCTTGTCGAGACGCACGAGCTTCTTGGTTTTGATTTTTCGATTTATATGCAGAGCGGTTTCTTCAATGTCCTTGAGTATGCCGACGCGGATTCGGCGAAGGCTTCCGATATTGACCAATATATCCTCGAAGTAAAGGAATTTGTTGAGAAGAAAGGCGTGGAGAGGGTTGTCCTGGAGGCCTTGCCCATGTTGGAAGCGGCGGACCTTAAAACTACCGAGAGTAATGCGAGGCGTTTCATTGATTTTCTTGAAAGTGAAAATATTACTTCGCTGATTTCCCTGGACAAGCCCAGAACGCTCGGGGCCTCCAGGCTGGAAGGGGAGCTTGCAAAGACGGCGGCCGGCACTCTCAGGACCACGAGAAAAGTTTCTGAGGAAACAGGCAAACCCTATTTCAGCCTCGAAATAGAGAGAATGGTCGGGCAGAAACAGCCGTACCCATCCTGGGATTATGAATTGGTCAAGAATAGGGGCGCGCAGGCTAAAATAAAGAGGGAGAAACTTAATTATTCCCATCTAGAAGAAAATTTTACGATAAAAAAAAATAACGCCGGGAGGTAACACATGTACAGTGATTATTGGCATTTGCTTGAGAGTCCGTTCGAAAACATTCTTGATTTCAGGTTTGTCTATAACTACCCGTCATTCAACGAATGTATTGCGAGGTTGCATTACGCCGTGACCAGCAGGACAGGCGCGGCTCTGATAGGCGCCTGCGGGACAGGTAAGTCAATGACAAGGGAATCGCTCGTAAAGGAAATTAAGAAAGAGGGCGGTTATCAGATTTTTTCCATTGTCCACCCAAAGCTGGACATAGACCAGATAATTTATGACTGTTTCTTTCAGATGGGCAACATGGAACAGGCTCAGAACAAGTCCATTCTCCTTCACAAGTTTGGCAATAAACTTGTGGAGTTTAACGAGAAGGGCGGGCACACGGTGCTGATAATAGACGACGCGCATCTTATGGACATGAATACTCTGGAAGAACTCCGGCTTTTCTGCAACCTGCACGATTACAACGGGCGCTCGCTGATTTCCATACTCTTAATCGGGGAATCCATCCTTCAGAGTAAGCTGCTGAATATTCCGAGTCTTTACCAGCGCCTCAGAATCATAGCGACAGTTAAACCCCTGGACCAGGAATTGACCGGCAAATATATAGCCCATCGGCTCAAAGTGGCGCAGGGGGAAGAGAACATCTTCCTGCCGGACGCCGTTGAGGAAATCTACAAGTTCACGGGCGGAAGTTTAAGGGAAATTAATAATATTTGCGACATCGCTCTTTTGATAGGAGCAAACGAGAAATTTCCGAGAATCAACGGGGATATCATCAACAGGATCATAGGTGACATTAAAGCCAACACCGGAGAAGTGAAAAATTGATAAAAGAGAAAACTTTCCCCGGCAGGCGCGTTATTTTGCGTGCAGCAGCCCTGCTTCTTGCGGTATTTTCCTGTGCCGCAGGGGAAGTAGTACATGTTCATTACGACAACGCGGTAGACCTGTTCAACCGGCAAGCTTACCGCAGTGCCATTGACGAAATTAAGTTAGAGATCCAGCAGAATCCGACCGAGTTAAAAGCTTTCTTGCTGATGGGACGCGCCAATCTAGAATTGAAAAAATACCGCGACGGTCTGGAATCTATTTTTCCGGCCATGGAAAGGTATCCTGATGAAGTCGAGCTGCAGAGGCTGTCGGAGGAGCTGCTCGCGGGTTGGGAAAAAAGCGAATCCAAGGGACTGGATCCGGACCCATTTTTCCTGCAAGTGGCGCGCTGGCGCGCCGGCAGGAAGGATTACGACAAAGCAGTAGAATACTACAAGAAATATCTTGCCGATATTCCTTCCGATTCCAAGGTACAGCTTGAATACGACCGCGTTCTGGTTTGGTCGCGGGAGGGCCGGGCCGCTGTGAAGCATGGGGAGAAAATCCAGCCCTCGGATTATTCCGACGAACCGGTGCACACCCACTACAATAATGCAGTGGACCTGTATAATCACCAGGCGTTTCTCGGCGCCATAGCCGAAGCCGAAAAGGAAATTAAAGAGAATCCTGCACACCTGAAAGCATATCTTCTCGTTGGCAGAACCTATCTTGAGCTGAAAAAGTATCATGAAGGCCTTAACGCCATAATTCCGGCTATTGAGCGGTTTCCTGACGAGCCGGAATCGCAAAAGCTGCTCAGCAGCCTCCTGTTTGAATGGGAAAAAAGCGACGCCAAGGGAGTCTACCTTGACCCCTACTACCTGCAGATAGCCCGCGGGTTTTCAAGGCAGAAAAATTTTCAAAAATCTCTCGCCTACTATGAAAAATACCTTCAGGATAATCCCTCGGATACCCGCATCTGGCTGGAGTACGCGAGGGTTCTTTCCTGGGCGAAACAGTTTTCTCAGGCAATCCGCCAGTATAAAATCTACCTTGAGAAGTTCCCGAAGGATTACGACGCGCTTCTTGAATTGACCAATATTTACTACTGGAAAGGGGATAACTACGAAGCCCTGCTAAATGCGAAAAAAGTTCTGGCCCATGACCCCTCCAACATTACGGCTATTTTGATACTTGCAAATATTTACGAACAAGACGGCAAGTATACGGCGGCCGAAGCGGAGTTTGAAAAAGTGCTTGCCATAAGCAGGAATAATCCTGACGCGTTAGCGGCGATGAAGCGCATGAAGGCAAGACAGCGCGACGCCGACGATTGGAACAACTCGGAAGGGCTGAAAAGGATTATAAGCAAGACAAAAGATTATCATTATTACCTGAACCTCGCCAACGCGCTTTACAACGAGGGTCAGAAAGAAGAGGCGTTTAAATATTACAGGCTTTATGTCGAAAAGTTTCCGGATAATTACGAGGTAAGGCTAAAGCTGGCCCGCTCTCTTTCCTGGGAAGGGGAAAATGATGAAGCTCTGGCGGCCTACCAGTTTTACCTGAAAAAATATCCGGACCAATACCTGATACGGCTTGAAATGGCAAAGGTGATGTTCCAGAAAGATCAGTATGCCGCGACTCTCAAGGAGCTGGACAAAATACAGGCGCGCGATCCCGGGCTGATAGATGTTTACATTATCCGCGGAAATATCTACAAATACAGCGGGGATTACAGGAAATCCCTTCAGAACTTCCGTCATGTAATTAAATTGTCCCCTTTTAACTCTGAAGCGACACGGAACATAGTCGATATAGAAGCGAAGTTTAATCCGGAAATATTCGCGCAGTATTCCAGTCTATATTCTTCGTCCGTGGATTTTCACCTGTACGGGTTCAACGTCGGCGGCAGGATGTATTTCGATGACGGCTGGCTTGTCCTTTCGGCAGGTTCAAGGCAGGGAGGCATGATTCAGGCCGGCACCGGGATTCAGACAAAGGGTTTTTATCTGTCCGGCACCGGGAATTTTGACGAGAAATGGAAATGGTCCGGAGAACTTTCTTACGAAGATCTTCAGGCCTACTCAGCCGAAATGCATATCGCTCTGGGAACGGAAGTACAGCTTTCTTCAGCTTCCACCCTCAGATTTGACTATGCGAATTTCAACGGTGTATATGAAGTGAATAACATGACCGCTCTCCTGCACGGCGCGAGTTTTGATTTCGATGATTTTAGTTTCAATCTGACCTATAATATATCGAAAGACGATGATTTCACCGTTCTCTACTCTGAAGGGTATTTGGGCGACGGTAATACCCGCCAGAAGGTGGCGGCCGGCGTAATGCACAAGATACGTGAAGGAACGCCTTTGATCCGGGTCGGAGGAGAGTTTGACTATTTGGGATTCTCAAAGTCGGCTACCTCTTTTTCCGCTATAGATACGACAGGGACGACTCCCGTTACCACTATCACGCCGTATTACTGGGCCCCCATGCCCTATTCCGAGTTATGCGCGGTCGGGACGCTTAACAGCAACAATGCCAACAGCCCCCTTTTCTACTTCGTGAAAGCTAAGATTTGCCAGGTGCTTGAAGCCCCCCAGATGGAGTACAGCCTTGAGGGGAACGGGTCGTATTACTTCTCGAAGAATCTTTCGGCGGAAGCTGCCATGGGGTTTGGGCGTGCTTTTTACGCGGGTAATAATTCTGTTTTTGCGTCTTTCCTTCTGGGGGTGAGATACCAATTTGAAAATTAAAATCGGCGACATGATACTGCGTACCCTTTTGATTCTTTTCGGCCTGCTCTTTGTGCTCTGGGTTACTTTTGCGTCACTGAACATCTATTATTACGACTTCTCTTTCCGCAAGGCTTTCATAAGTTTCTCTTTTTTCGTACTGCTGATCTTCCTGGTCATTCTGGTTATACGCTATATCGCGCTTATCTATTTCTCGTATCTTAATTACACTTTCAGGTATTCCGAAAAAGATGCCGACTCCTACCCGATGGTCTCGATAATTGTTCCCGTTCACAACGAAGGCAAGAACCTTGAGGAGACCATCAAGTCTCTGGTAGGCCTGGAATACCCGCAGGTGGAAGTGATAATAGTGGATGATGGTTCCACTGACAATACTTTAGAAATAGCGAAATCCCATGAAGGGCAGTTCGGAAGCTCAGTCATAAAGGTGATGGCCCAGGTAAACCAGGGAAAAGCCACGGCCCTGAACAACGGGCTCAAAGTAAGTTCAGGCGAATTTGTCCTGACGATTGACGGCGATTCGCTTGTGGACAAATTCTCTGTTAAGCGCGCTATTCACAACTTCAGGGATGAAAAGGTCGGCGCTGTCGCCGGCAATGTGAGGGTTATTAACAGAAAAACTTTCCTCGCTAAACTACAGGCTCTGGAATACATAGAAGGTTTAAACATGGTGAAGAGAAGCCAGACCTTCTTTAAGGCCGTAAACATTGTTCCCGGCCCGTTTGGCGTTTTCCGCCGCAAAGCAATAGAACAAGTCGGAGGGTATGATCACGATACCTTCGCTGAAGACTGCGACCTGACGGTGAAACTTTTGGCCGCGGGCTGGAAAGTGGATTACGAGCCGGAAGCGATTGCCTGGACGGAGGCTCCTGAGAATATCAATTCCCTGCTTGTGCAAAGATACCGTTGGAGCCGGGGCATCCTGCAGGTTCTCTTAAAACACAGGCATTCAATGTTTAACTTCAGGGCCAACAGGACCAATGTTTTCACAATCTGGTATATGTTCTTTGA
>CAIWRR010000078.1 GCA_903915125.1 Candidatus Firestoneibacteriota bacterium
ATATTTTTCCTCCGCATTCTTGTGTTTCCTGCCCTTGATCTCTTCCATAGCCTATCCTCCGGGTTTGATAGGCCAACTATACCGTTGATTTACACCATTTTCAAGCTATACTAGAGTACGGTTTGCTCCTGAACTATGCAGAAGTACTGCCGGGGAAATATAAGCCCGGATCATGTGAGGCGGAACTTGTCTCAATCTATGCTAAAGCCCGATTTAATCAAGGCTGGTGTTACGAATCATACGCGAATAGGGCTCTTGAAGCGGATAGTACATCAGGCAATGAGGTTTCAAGGAGTGTGCTAAAACTCTTTGGCTATTCCGAGTATGAGTATCTTCAATCGACAAGAATAGATCCGCTGTTCCCGTCACCTTATAAGAACCTCGGTATTCTCTACGCCAATATCTATCAGGACAAGAAGAAGGCAATAGCTAATTTGAAACAATATCTCAAATATGCTCCCGGAGATCCTCAAGCGGAGTCAATAAGGGAGTATGTGAATAAGCTTCAGGGGCTGAGCGAATGAGCAAGCGCTGTAAGTGCTTCATTATTTAACAATAATATTTACACTACAGCAGAGACACCCCGGCAACAGGCCGGGAAGGCTCATGGCGGAGGGAACTCGATGAAGAATGTAATTGCGCTTGTATTTGTTTGTCTTTTGCTGGTCTCAGGGTGTTCTGGCCCGAAAGTACCGGATTCGAAAAATATTGAGGGTTTGTTGAGTGAGGATTTTGAAGTATCTTCCGTTAAAATAGCTAAAGTCGCCGCGAAAAGCGCGGATAGTTATGAGGCGGAATACACGGCGAGGTTAGTGGTAAAGAAGAGTTCCTCGGCGAAATTCAAGAACTGGCCGGCAGGGGAAACAGTGGTTGCTTCAGGAAAAATGCTCCTGACCAGAACCGGGAAGGGCTGGGAGAAGAAAAGCAATAAAATAATTGAAGCAAAGCCCGCGCTGATGCTGACTCTTGAGAACCTGCGGGTTCTTCGCGGAAGCATCGGACTCTATATGGTTGAGCATAACGGCGTCATGCCTGGGAAAATCGCTAATGAGCCGAAGGAAATCTACTTTCCGGATCCCTTGCCTGCGGAAGAAATAACAGGAACCAACAGGGTAGTCTATTCCTTTGACGGCGCGGGCGGCTGGTATTATTGTAATGACTCAAAGTCAAAGGATTATGGCAATATAAGAATCAATATCAATGGAATTGATGGAAAAGGGAAAAACTATCGCAGTTATTAGAATGCCGCAAGGAGAATTTGTGAAAAAAATTTCCTGTTTGTTCCTGAGTATTCTCGTGATTGGGGCTTTTTGCAATGTTGATCCGGCCTCCGCATTTCCGGCGCCCCTTAAGACCGCCCAATTCGCGTGGATGAAAGTCTGCGCCGGCCGGCTTGGTGAGTTTGGTTTTGGGGCAGTTTGTAAAGGTTACTATCTCGGCAAGACTGCGGAAGGCAAGGATAAGCTTGTAAGTATTGAACTTCCGGGTGTCTCTTACAAAGGAAAAATAGACAAGATTAAGAATCTCCTTCACACTGGCATCGATATAGTGGCTCCGGCAGATACGCCTGTCTATTCAATTGCCGACGGGGTTGTTGCGGATGTAATTGACGGATCAGGAGATCCTAACTATGAAACGCTTGGCAATATGGTTATCGTAAAACATGCAAGCGGCGGACACTGGAGCATCTATTGCCACTTGAACAGCGTCTCATCCGGAATCCGGCCGGGGAAACAGGTAAAGGCCGGAGTTGGCGCGCTTGGGGGTGTCGGGAATACCGGAGCTGCGTATGGAAGCAAGGGTGGTTATCATTTGCATTTAGAAGTCCGGAATTTTGAGGGAAGATTCTTCCCGGCCTGGGAAAACGGCGAAAGGCCAAACATATACGGGATAGCAACAGACAAAATGTCAATCCAGGGTCTTCAAGAGAAGTTGAATCAGAACTGGGTGAACCCTCAGAAGAATTAGGCGTGGTTAATTCTTGACAGCGGGTGTCTTATCCGGCATAATCAATAGACATTGGCCGGAGCAATAACTTGAAATCATCGGCCGGTGTAAGGGGGGCAAAATGCCTAAGTATAAGTGTGTTGCGGCGCCAAAGATAGTTGAGATTGACTCAAACAGGGGGTATGACTCGGCGGCCAAGTCATTCGCGGATCTTATAAACGCCGAGGCCGTAGATGGTTGGAAGTTTTATGCCATGGAGAATCTTGCTATAGTCAGGAAACCGGGATGTCTTATGGCCTTGCTTGGTATGTTCTTGGGTCAGAAGGAAAATATTGTAAATGTGAATATGCTGATATTTGTAAAAGAATAGTTTGCGCTATTTGGTAGTGAAAGCGTGCAGCCCGTTTTTTCGGGGCTGCACGCCTGAATTCTTTCCGGCGTAAATTGTTTTGGGGGACTTATGATGAGAAAATTATTGTCTGCTATAATTTTTATTTTCTTCCTGTCAGGTTGCGGCAGTTCTCCTTCGCCAAAACCCATTCCATCCTCAAAACTTTCCCAAATAAACAACGAAATAATTCCTCTGTTGATGGTAAACGGCATAACCCCTTCCGCAGAGAACAGGACAAACAAACTGGTTGTTGAGCGCCTTAAGGATAAATACGAGAAGATACTTCAAAAATACGGCTGCAGTATTGATGATTATTTGTTGGCTATGCGTGAACCGGAAAAGAAGCAGGTCGTGGAGGGGAGATGAAAACAAAAATTGTTGTTGCAGTGCTGTTTTGCGTGTTGATTCTTTCCGGCTGCGCTTCCGAGAGGGCGGTTTCAGGATCTTATTACCGGGAGCAGACATATGTGTCTGTGCCGGAAAAAAAGACACCTGCCAGAAACGCGCTGCCTCCCGATCTTGATTCATTGGCGTACAAAGATATCGGAGATCTCAGGGTTTCACTCAGAAGTGTTCGTTTAGTGAAGGGGGAGAACGACGCGCAGGGGCTCCAGGTGGCTCTGGATTTTACAAATACCAGTGTCTCTACACCGGTTATAGCGGCAATTCTCAGAAAGGAGCAGATATTTGTTGGC
>CAIWRR010000079.1 GCA_903915125.1 Candidatus Firestoneibacteriota bacterium
ATATTTTTCCTCCGCATTCTTGTGTTTCCTGCCCTTGATCTCTTCCATAGCCTATCCTCCGGGTTTGATAGGCCAACTATACCGTTGATTTACACCATTTTCAAGCTATACTAGAGTACGGTTTGCTCCTGAACTATGCAAGACCAGCTGCGTCGGAAGGAACTACGCCGTCGCAAAGACCGTCGGCTATAGGCTTGAGGTAATCTTTAACAACATTGGCAAGATTCTTTAGCTGGGAAAGCGTCATGCCAAAATAAGTGTTGTTGATGAGCATGTAGGAACTACCGCTTGGCCCGGGAGAGGCCTGCCAACCGGGTGCCATTGAACCGGAATAGGCCTTAAGGAAGGCCGCGAGGTCAAGCCCCGCATTCTTGCAATATGCTTTTACATAACCATACCTTGCTTCGCTGTCAGGGCTTCCCGCAACGCCGCCTGATGCATCGACGGCCGCTTTGAAGTCTGCCATTGCTCCGGCATAATCGCCGCTCGCGAATGCCGCGTTACCGCTTGATTTTGAAGCCGCTACACTGCTGTTGCCTGATGGTGCAGCCCAGGCCAGCAGGTTGGAGCTCTTCGCGCAGCCGGAGAAGAGGGCCGCGAGAAGCACCAGCACTAACACAACTGCTGTTTTCTTCATATTTTCCTCCCGTTAACACAAGTAAAAAGATAAAGCACTTTTATGATTACACAGATTAGAAAATGAGATTGCGCGGATTAGACAATATCTATACCTGCAATCATGTTTACCAACCGGGTAATCTTATTGTTGTATATTAAATTATAACATTTAAATACTAATTGTCTATATCTAAGAAAGTGATTTAATTTACAACAAAAGCTGTAATGCTTGTTTGATGACACCGATAATTGGCGATGCCACCGATAGACCTTCTACTTTTTATCGGAGGAGCGTTTTTGGATTATTTTGCCGACAAAAACCCGGATTTCTCCCACTCTGTCAGCCCCCAATATCTCTTCAAGGTACTCTTTTGCCCCATTCTGTATGTTTATGACGGAATCCCCTATGGCGTTCTCGGACCAGAGGGAAACTCTCATATAAACTTTCACCTTACCCTTCCGAAGAAACACTTTGGGAAATATGTTCCTGACGCCTTTGATATCGTTCTTCATCATCGCAAGATAGTTTTCTACCGCTCCGGCGGACACGCCCACCTTGCCGTACGGGCTGTCTATGCCGAGGGTCTGCTCGCGCCTGCCGAACTTGATTGCGGAAACAATGGCCCCGAGCGAAAGCAGAAGGAAAATCGTGGCAACGGTGAGAACGATAATCCTTACGTCGAGGTCGGTATATACATGGGTGAAGGCCCGGTCCAGGAATTCGCGGACAGACTTGTTAACGTTCTCGTTAAACCCGAGAAGCACGGAAAATACCGAGAGGACGAAAAGAAAGATTGCGGAGATGTATTGGAGAAAACGTTTGAGTAGAAACAAAGGGCCTCCCGAAATAAGCACGAAATTCGAAATCTGAAATTCGAAACAAAAACCAAACCCGTGGAGTGCAGCGACCGCGAGCCTGTGTTG
>CAIWRR010000080.1 GCA_903915125.1 Candidatus Firestoneibacteriota bacterium
ACAATTACAAATGGCTCTTCAAAGACCTGGAAGACGAAGGCATAAATCTTGATTTCATAACTTTCGCCCCTTACGACTACGGCGGTTGCGCCTGCAAGCGATGCGCTCCCTGGATAACCACTTTCGCAAAACTGTCCGTCAGTATCTACAAACTCGCGAAAAAAAATCACTCCGGAGTAAAGCTTGACTATATCGGCTGGTGGTGGGAACAAGAAGAGCATCAACTATTCAAGAAGTTCATGGACAAAAGGAATCCGCGTCTTGCAAGGAGCATGTCTTTGCATATCCTATATGGAAAAGACGAGCCGATAGATGCGGTCCTGCCCGTCGGCTGCGGCAGAAGGGCCTTCATTCACGCCGGATATTCCGAAAAGCCGAAGATAGAGGGTATAAACGACCGCTACAGCATGATGGGGCCGGTCGCTGCGCCAAAGCGCCTGAAAAGGACCATTGATGGGCTTGTCCGCAGCGGGAGCTTAGGGTATATGGTCTACTCGGAAGGGGTCTACGAAGACGCGAACCACGCGCTTATTGGCGCGTTATCCAGCGGGAAGGCAAGAAACAGCGAAGAAGCTCTTGTTGAGTACGCCAAAAGATATTTCAAGGCGTCGGGAAGAGACGCGGCGCTTTGGGCCGGTTTTATTTCCTGTTTTGGCGACTGGACTGGCCTGAATATGAAAGAAGCAAAAAAACAATTCGGCTATCTGTCGAATGTTTCTGAACCTGGCTGGCGGGTGGAGCAGTGGCGCGCGAAATTACGGCTTATAGAGCTTCATCTCCGGATTAAGGACATGAAAGGCTGGGGAAGAGAGAGGCTTAAATTGGCGGCTGAGTGGCATAGGACGCTTGAAGGAATAAGGAGGGGCATTTACGGGCTTGGAGTTCAGCGCCATATATTTGCTCCGGAGTTTTGCGGCGCAGACTGGCAGAAGGAATGGATTGGTTTAAGCGGGATAAGGGCAAAGAAAGTATCGGCAGAAGCCTGAAGTCTGTATTCGAAGGCGAACGGTATCGTCTGTCGGGATTAATATAGGATTTGTCCCGGTCTTCTTCGGCATAACGAAACAAACGCTATTTAAAGAACGGTAAGTTTTCAGTTGCGGAAGAATAGACCAGGCAGAGATATGAGGTCATTTTAGGGTTGAAAGAGGCCCAAAATATCAGTATTATTGATAAATGGATAGAATGATCCTTTCCCAACAGCGAGAAAGAGCCGTCCCCGCATGAAAATCTTCCTCCGTGTCCTCAAATACGCAAAACCCTACAAATTCCGCATAGCTATCGGCATCTGCATGATGATTATTGTTTCCGCCTGCTCTGCCGGCGCGATGTATATGCTGAAACCCCTTTTTGACAAAGGACTCAAGCAGGGAGATCCGCAGGCCGGGTGGGAGACGCTAAAAATTGCTCTGGTTTTACTTGGCCTTTACTCCATCAAAGGTCTCGCCTTTTACGTTCAAGACTACATAATGAATAATGCCGGGCAGAAGATGATAATGGACATCAGGTCAGAAGTTTACAATCATGTCCAGAAACTTTCGCTCCGCTATTTCGCTTCACACCGCACCGGCCAGATAATCTCAAGGATAACCTCGGATGTGGTGATGATGCAGCAGGCTGTCGGCCTAACCTCAGGCATTATCGGCAACGGTATGAACTTTATCGGTCTTTTGATAGTGGTGTTCACAATGAACTGGCAGCTTTCGCTTATATCAATGGCGGCCTCCGTCCTTATTATTTTTCCGCTTTACAACTTCGGCAAGCGCCTGCGTAACATCAGTTTGGTGGCCCAGGATAAGATTGGAGAGATAACCTCCGTAACCTACGAGGGCATTTCAAACATCAGGATTGTCAAGGGCTTTGCTATGGAGAATCACGAACTCTCCAAATTCAACAGGGCAAGCCGGGCATATTTCGATACATTTATGAAGTCAATAAGGGTAACGGCGCTCTCGCACCCGGTCATAGAGTTTATCGGCATACTCGCAATTTCAATAATCATAGTAATCAGCGGTTTTCAGATAGGCAAGCCGGACAGTCATATTACAGTCGGTTCGTTCGCGGCTTTTACAGGCGCGCTTTTCCTTCTGTTTAACCCCATCAGGAACTTAAACGGCGTGAATATTTCCATCCAGCAGGCCCTCTCATCATCCGAGCGCGTTTTTGAACTGCTTGACGAGAAATTGGAAGTTGCCGACGACCCGAAAGCCGTCAGTCTGCCGGGGTTTGAAAAGTCCATCGAGTTCAAGGACGTCTGTTTCCATTATTCACAAGACAAGCCTGTACTTAAG
>CAIWRR010000081.1 GCA_903915125.1 Candidatus Firestoneibacteriota bacterium
GTTTCTCTTTATAGGTGTGTTAATATTATTCATGCCGGATTCATCCTCACCCTAAAGGGTGAGGTTTTCTCCGGCATCTGAAAGATAAAAGCACTTAAAGGTTTATAACGTTACTAACGTTCTTAACGTTAATAACGTAATGCGAACCACAAAAAAAACACGTTCACTAATGTTTACGTTATGAACGTTACAAACGTTAAGAACGAAATCAGCTCAATCCAAAGACTTTCCTGCCACATACCCCGATGAGAACGCGAACTGCATATTGTACCCGCCCGAGATACCGTCGACATCGAGAAGTTCTCCGGCAATATATAGCCCGCGGGTCTTTTTTGACTCCATCGTTAACGGATTAACCTCTGAGACTTCAACTCCGCCCGCGGTAACCATAGCGTCGTCAAAACTCTTCGGGCCGGTTACCTCTATTTTCCAGCTGTAAAGTTTTTTGCAGATACTTTTTATTTCTTCAGCGGAAACATCTTTTGAGGTCCCGTCCGGATTTATCTTGAGTTCAGAGAGCAGCGCCTTAACGCCTTTTTTGTTTATCAAGCCGGAAAGCGCCGAAGAAATGCTCAGCCCAGGCCTTGCTTTCATAAGTTTGGCCAGGCCTGCCGCCGCGTCCTTCCTGCCGGCC
Organism: Candidatus Firestoneibacteriota bacterium; assembly: GCA_903915125.1. GTDB lineage: Bacteria > Oederibacteriota > D2-FULL-39-29 > D2-FULL-39-29 > CAIOVX01 > CAIOVX01. The sequence continues at coordinate 635 of CAIWRR010000081.1, forward strand.
AGGAAATCAATAAAACATTCCGACCCAAAAAGAGTGCCGAGAGAACTGGCGTCCATCGCGCACGGGCCGGATATTCCGTAGGAAGTGAAGAGCAGGTCGCCCGGATAGGTTCTTTCGAAAGCAGGCGTCCTGACGGTAACAGCTGCTTCCTGTTTAACCCCCTGCATCCTATGAAAGAAAGAACCTGAGAGTTTAAGCGGAACAAGCGCAGGCCTTTGAGGGACTATTTTATGACCGAACCCCGCGGCAAGCGCGGCCCCTTTTTGGGAATTTCCGAGGGGCTTATAACCTATTCCTCCGCCCGCAATTACAAGCGAAGAAGAAGAGTAAACGGCCCTTCCTGTTTTTACCGTAAAGGTTTCTTCGTCTTTTTTCACCGACACCGCTTCTTCGGAACATTTTATTTCCACGCCAAGATGAACGCATTCCAGAAGCAAGGCGTCAAGCACCGTTACCGCCTGCTCCGTTACGGGAATTATCCGGCCCAGCGCTTCTTCTTTAAAATGAACTCCCAGCCCCTCAAAGAAATTCAGAAGATCTATTGAAGTAAATTGCGAGATGACTTTTACGGCGAATTCCGCGTTTGAATTGAAACAGGCAGGCGAAACCTTTGAATTTGAGATATTGCATCTTCCGCCGCCGGAGGCCAGTATCTTGGCTCCGGCAATGCGGTTCTTTTCAAGGACAACGGCTTTTTTACCGCATCTCGCGGCAATTATTGCAGCCATGAGCCCGGACGGGCCGGCTCCTATTATCACGCAGTCCGTCTTCATTTTTCCGCAGTAATGGTCAGTTTAATGAAATTTGTTCCGCTCCAGACCGCTGATTTGAACTCGCAGACCGAGCCTGTATTCGTGCTTTTTGATTTCATTCCGTAATTCGGGGCTTCGCCGCCGACCCACATCTTTACCATCCTGGTAACATCAAAATCGTACCAGGTGTTCATCTTGGCCCCTCCCGGCGGCACTTCGACAGAACCTTCAGGAGTCAAATCCATGTCGCTTTTTCCGTTTCCTCCCGCCTTGTGCCATTTATTCTCGCCGTCGTAGGTCTCCCAGTTTGCTTTCTCGGTCCAGGGAAGCAGGACGCGCTGCATGCTTATCTTTGTATTTCCGACATAATGAACTTGGCAGAGGAGGGATAGGGTAGCGGAAGTCACTTTAGTTTCTTTCGGTATTGAGGAGAGGTCAAACCAAATCAGGCCTTCCGCTGATTCCGTCATCGCAGAACCGTTGCCCGGATGATGAATCAATATTCTTGTCGTTACCCCATTGGTCGTCTTAACATCGCCGACCGTTACCTGTACCATTTTCACGCCCGTAAGATCCTGCTTGGGGTTAGCCGCGTCAAAATTCTTCGGAAACACGAAGTTTTTCGCGCCGGCAGCGGACTGCGTAAGGACGGCGAGAACAACAACGAGCAGCAAGGGAAATATTTTCAGCTTCATACATGCCCCCTAAATGAGATTACTCGGATTTAGGAAAAGCGATTACGCAGATTAGAACTCTATTTAATCCGTGTAATCATTTCCTATTTTGCTCTTATCATCACCAAGAGCATCTTCCACTTCGTTATTGAATAGAGCGCGTGTGGTTTTCCTGCCGGAAGGATAATGAACTCGCCTTTCTTTACAATATGGGGTTTCCCAGCTATCTCCACCCTGACCTTTCCGTCAAGTATCTGAACCAAAGCGTCAAACGGAGCGACATGCTCGCTTAACCCTTCCCCTTTATCAAAGGAAAAAACAGTCACGGTCCCGATCTTCTTGTTTATTATTTCTTTGCTGACAACATTGCCCTTCTGGTATTTGACCAGGCCTGACAGGTCAAAAGCTTTTCCTTTTACGGCTTCTTTATTTTCATTCATAAGCACCTCTCTTTTAAATAATTATACAAAATTCTTCGGGCGCTGTGTATGACAAATGACCTTTAGCCGCCAAAAAGCGGCGCTGTATCTCCGTATTTCGCCAGCAAGTCCCTGATCTCTTTTTCCGCAAGCGGTTTGGGTTTTTCAGCGGCTTTCAACTGCATTTTGAAGAGTTCTTCGTGGCTTGAACTTAAAGCGGATGTCACCGGAAGATTCAAAGTAAACCTCACCGCAGCGTCTACATCTTCCTGCTCATCCAGCGGCAGGTACCAGCATTTTTCCCATTTTACCGCTTCGCCAGGCGTTTTAGCGGATTTACAGAGAGTTTTAAGGGCGTTTATTCCCATACCCTTCTTTGCCGCAGCCGCAACAATCCTTTTCCCGAAGGAAACCTTGTACCAGCAGAATATGTTCAGAGGAAACATCAGGCTGTCAAAATCGTATTTTTCTATCAGCGCAAGCGCGGTTTCTTCGTTGTGAGAGGAAAACCCAATAAACTTTATCAGGCCGCTCTCTTTTGCCTTTATCAGCGTTTCCAGCGGGCCGTTCTTCGAGAAGACACTCTCAATATCTTCTTCAGTGTTGACCGCATGGAGCTGGTAGAGGTCGAGACGATCTGTCTTGAAGCGCTTCAGAGACCTTTCGAGTTCTTTTCTGACTCCCGCTCCGCTTCTTTCAACGGATTTGCAGGCAAGGAAGACGTTTTTTCTGTAGGGCAGGAGAGCCGAGGCAAGCACCTCTTCAGCGTTTCCGTAGGTCGGCGCCACGTCAAAATAATTCACTCCGGAATCAACAGCGAAAGAGACCAGCCGCTCTGCGGACTTTTTCGGTTCATGCATTAACAGCATGCCGCCAAAACCCGTAACGGAAAGCTCGGCTCCCGTCTTTCCGAATTTTCTCTTCTGCATTCCATTTTCCTTTGCTCTGCCGTAGCCTGTCGTTGCAGAAAACAAACCCCCGGTCTCCCGGGGGCCGTCTAACTGTTTACGTTACGAACGTTAAGAACGTTAAGAACGGCAACATTCAATGTGGAAGTGCAACACCCGCATTAAACACCTGTAAAGGTGTTTTGAAACAAAGTTTCTTGCGAGGGGTGTTATTCATGATTCTTTCAACCCTCTTGATTGCTTTGTTCGTAATAGTATCA